>CAYNUN010000008.1:0-17031 GCA_964400345.1 uncultured Methylobacteriaceae bacterium | reverse complement strand
CTGCCGAGAGATCGCGAAACCCCTCATCCGGCGCTGCGCGCCGCCCCGGATCAAGTCCGGGGCGGGCTCTTCTCCCGCAAGGGGAGAAGGGAAGAGACCGCGTCGTGATCCTCATCCGCCTCTGCCGATTCGCTTCGCCTTGTCCTCGTCATACCACCAGATCGTCGGGAAGGACGACGCGCCGTAGAGCGGCATGGTCGCGGGCTTGCCGAACCGATCCCAACGGGCGGTGCGCTCCTTGTCGTAGGTCCATTGCGGAACGACGTAGTCGCCCGCCAGCAGCACGCGGTCCAAGGCCTTGACGGCCGCGGTCAGCTCTTCGCGCGTCTTGGCGAAGACGATGCGGTCGATCAGCGCGTCGACGGCCGGATTCTTGATGCCCGCGGTGTTGCGCGAGCCGGGCCGGTCGGCGGCGGCCGAGCCCCAATATTCGCGCTGCTCGTTGCCGGGGGAGAGCGACTGCGCCCAGAGATCGGTGGTCACGTCGAAGTCGAAATCGCGCATCCGGTTCTCGTATTGCGCGGCGTCGACGATGCGCACCGTGACGCCGATGCCCAGACGCTCGAGCGACGGCTTCAGGAAGAGGAGCACGCGTTCGAAGGTCGAGTCGTAGGCGAGAAGCTCGATGGCGAGTTGCCGGCCCGCGGCGTTCACGCGCTTGCCGTCGCGGATCTGCCATCCCGCCTCGCGCAGCAGCCGGTCGGCCTCGCGCAGATTGTTGCGCACCGCCTCGGGCGAGCCCGCCACGGGATTGCGGTAGGGCGTGGTGAAGACCGAGGGGGGAACCTTGTCGCGCAGGCTTTCGAGGATCTCCTTTTCGAGTCCTTCGGGGAGGCCGGACGAGGCCAGTTCCGTCCCTTCGAAGAAGCTCGCGATGCGCTTGTAGGACCCGTAGAAGACGGTCTTGTTCATCTCTTCATAGTCGAAGGCGAGATTGAAGGCGCGGCGCACCCTCTGATCCTTGAACGTCTCGCGGCGCAGATTGAAGACGAAGGCCTGCATGACGCCCATCGCGCGCTGCGGGAACTCCTCGCGCAGGACGCGGCCTTCCTTGACGGCGGGGAAATCATAGGCGGTGGCCCAGTTCTTCGCGCTGTTCTCGCGGCGGAAATCGTATTGATCGCCCTTGAAGGCCTCGACCAGCACCGTCGTGTCGCGGAAATATTCGTTCCGCTGCTCGTCGAAATTGTGGTGCCCGACGCGGGCCGGAACCGCCCGGCCCCAATGATCGGGCACGCGCTCATAGACGGCCGTGCGCGGGGCGGAGGCGCTCTTCAGCCGATAGGGTCCGGAACCGAGCGGGGCTTCGAGCGTGGTCTGGGAGATGTCGCGCTTGCGGCCGTCCGGCGTCGTGCCCTCCCACCAATGTTTCGGAAGCACGAAGAACTGCCCGACGATCTGCGGCAATTCGCGATTGCCGGGCTGATCGAAGGTGAAGGTCACCTCGCGCTCGCCCGTCTTCTCCGCCTTGACGACGTGCTGATAGTAGAAGGCGTAGCGCGGCGAGAGGCGCTTGAAGGCGTCGAAGGAGAAGACGACGTCCTCCGGCGTCACGGGCCGCCCGTCATGCCAGCGCGCTTCGGCGCGCAGCCGATAGGTGACGGAGGAATAGTCGTCGGGGAACTTCATCGCCTCGGCGAGGAGCCCGTAGACCGTGGACACCTCGTCCTGCGAGGCGACGGTGAGGGTCTCGTAGACGAGCGAGACGCCGCTTTCGAGCTGGCCCTTCACGCCGGCCACGACCGGGTTGAAATTGTCGAAACCGCCCAGCCCGGCCATGCGGACCATGCCGCCCTTCGGCGCGTTCGGGTTCACATAGTCGAAATGCTTGAAATCCGGCTTGTATTTCGGCTCGCCCATCAGCGTCTGCGCGTGCCGCCATCCGGCGGCGTCCTGCGCGCGGACGGCGGAAGGCGCGTGAAACGTGCCCGCGAGAAGAGCCGCGACGAGGACGGCTGAGAAGGCAAGGCGCATGGAACCTCCCGAACGGCGACGATGCTCGACGATGATTCTATCGCTTTTCGGCCGCGTCGGAAGGGCGGGCGTCCGCATCGTCGCCGAACGGGCCGGGAGCGCGACCGCGGCGGCGACGGGGACCGCCCCGCCGGCCGACGGCTCGCAGTTTTGTGCCGATGAACGGCCGCCTTCTCGAAGACGAGGATGAATTGCCAAAAAACGAATGGCCTGTATTTTCTGCGCCCTGCGTTCAGAACCGGAGTGCTCGGTGAATCCTTCTCGTAACCTTGTTCTTGTCCATTCACCGGGGCTGCAGGCACGATCGGATTTTGAAACGTTCCGGATCAATATCGAAGAAAAAGCCCCGGACATTGAAGTCTTCATTGTCGAAAACGGCCAACGCCACTCCGTCACGACAAGGCGCGCCGCCAGACGACCGGCGCTCATTTTCTCACCGGTCGCATTGATCCAATTCCGGCCGCTCAGCGGCAAGATCCTCGCGGGCAAGCATTTTTCGAAGACCGAGGAACTGGACCGCATGCGCGCATGCGGCGTCAGAACGCCGGACTACACGGTGCTGACGCCCGAAACCCGGTTGGACCCGGCCGTATGGGGGGAGTTCATCGTCGTGAAGCCTCAAGCCGGACGGCAGGGGGCCGGGATCAGACTGCACCGTACGCAAGACGTGCAGTGGACCGATCCGGAAACCTGGCCCGCCGACGATCCGCGCTTCGGCCAAGAACTCTACGCGCAAAAATTCGTCGACACCGGAGCCTATTCGAAAAGCCACAGAGTGCTCACCGTCTTGGGACGCCCGATCTACTCGATCATTTCGCGAGCGACCGAACCCCGCGCGGATTTGGACGATGTCCCGACGGGTCCGGTGGATCTGGCCGTCGCGTCGAACTCGGCGGAACGCGTGATCGAGTTGAACTTCGAAGAGGACGTCATCGAATTCGCGAAGGTCGTGGCCCAAGCGTTTCCGGACCAACCGGCGCTCGGCATCGACATCGTTCGTGACGAGAAAACCGGGGATCTCTACGCATTGGAAGTCAATGCCCGGGGCTTCGTTTGGCATTTTTCTTCCAATTACGGTCTGGCGCAGGTGGAAAAATACGGGCTGGATCTTGTGGGCCAGTTCGGGGCGCTGGACACCATCACCGATGCCTTGATCGACGCGACGCGACGCCATGCGGAATGATCCCCGCGGATGGACGCCCGACCGTCGAGGATCATGACCTTCGAAGGCGACCCCGCCCGGTCCCGCACGTCCGCCGTCGTCCGCGTCGGCACCGCGTCCCGGACGCGGCCGCGATCGTCGCCCGGAGCTAGAGCGCGGTCCGCTGGCGCATCGCCGCGGCGAGCGTGCCCTCGTCGAGATAATCGAGTTCGCCGCCCACGGGCACGCCGTGCGCGAGGCGGGACACTTTGACGCCGTAGGGCGCGAGCAGTTCGGTGACGTAATGCGCCGTGGTCTGGCCGTCGACCGTGGCGTTGAGCGCGAGCACGACCTCCTTGACCCGCCCTTCCGCGACGCGGGCGACGAGACGGTCGAGGCTGAGATCCTTGGGGCCGACGCCGTCGAGCGGAGACAGCACGCCGCCCAGCACGTGATAGGCGCCCGCCGTCGCCTGCGCGCGTTCGAGCGCCCAGAGATCGGCGACGTCCTCCACCACGACGAGCAGGCTCGGGTCGCGCTTGGGATCGCGGCAGAGCGTGCAGGGATCGGACGTGTCGACATTGCCGCAGGTCGTGCAGGTGAGGATGCGCTCGTCGGCGATGCGCATCGCTTCGGCGAGCGGGGCGAGGAGCTGCTCGCGCTTCTTGATGAGCTGCAGGGCCGCGCGCCGCGCCGACCGCGGCCCCAGCCCGGGGACGCGGGCCAGCAGCTGGATCAGCCGTTCGATCTCGGGACCTGTGACGGAAGCCATGTTCTACCGATTCGTATCCTGCCCTTCCTCTTAACGCGGGAGAGGACGCGCCGAAACGCCTGCGTGGCGCAGCGGGACGGGCGCGTCACTCCGCGGCCGCGGCCTTGGCTCCCCGCCATTGGGCGAGATAGGCGCGCAGCGCGGCGGGCTTGACGGGCTTGTTCATGACCTGGACGCCCTTCTCGCCGGCGGCGTCGCGCACCTGCGGCGTGCGGTCCGCCGTCAGCAGAAGGGCGGGGAGATCGACGCCGAGCTTCCAGCGCAGCGCGACGATCGCATCGATGCCGTTGCCCTCGTCGAGATGATAGTCGGCGACGAGGACGTCGGGGGACGCCTTGTCGCGGCGCAGCGCCTGATGCGCTTCGGCGAGGCTTCCGGCCGTGAGCACGGTGCAGCCCCAGCCGGACAGCAGGGTCCGCATGCCGTCGAGAATGGCGGGCTCGTTGTCGATGCAGAGCACGGTCATGCCCGCCAGCGGCGCGGCGACGGGCGCGGCGTCTCGGGCGGCGGGCGCTTCGGCGGGCAGGAGCGGGCCGAGCGGCACTTCGACGGCGAACATCGACCCGCGCCCGACGGAGGAGACGAGCCGCACGCGATGGTCGAGGACGCGGGCGATGCGCTCGACGATCGACAGGCCGAGGCCGAGCCCCCTCGCCGCGCGCGCCCCCTGATCGAGACGCTGGAACTCCTTGAACACGACCTTCTGCTTGGAGGCGGGAATGCCGAGGCCCGTATCGCGGACCTCGATGCGCAGCTTCCCCTTCATCCGCCGGCAGCCGACGAGAACGCGGCCGCGCGGCGTGTATTTGATCGCGTTGGAGACGAGGTTCTGCAGGAGGCGGCGCAAGAGACGCCGGTCGGAGCGCACCGCGAGGGACGAGGGCACGAAGACGAGATCGAGCCCCTTCTCCTTGGCCATGGGCTCGAATTCGAGACGCAGCTGGTTGAGGATTTCGTCGATGCGGAAATTGGAGGGCTCGGGCTTCATCGCCCCGGCATCGAGCCGGGAAATGTCGAGCAGCGCCGTCAGGATCTCCTCGACCGCTTCGAGCGAAGCGTCGACGTTTTCCGCGAGGCGCGGCTCGCCCGCGGCGCGGTCGCGTTCGAGCAGCGACGTCGCATAAAGGCGGGCCGCGTTGAGCGGCTGGAGGATGTCGTGGCTCGCGGCGGCGAGAAAGCGCGTCTTGGAGGTGTTGGCCTCCTCCGCCTCCGCCTTGGCGCGGCCCAGCTCCTGGTTGAGCCGCGTCAGCTCCTCGGTGCGTTCGCGCACGCGCCGCTCGAGCGTTTCATTGGCGCGTTCGAGCGCCTCCTCCGCCTCGACGGTCTCGGTGATGTCCGTATAGGTCGTGACGATGCCGCCGTCGGGCATATGGGCGGAGCGGATGTCGAGCACCTTGCCCGAGGAGTGCAGCTTGACGCGCACCGGTTCCGCGTCGTTGACGAAGCTTTCGAGCCGCGCAGCGATGAAATCGTCGGGCGAGCCCGCGCCGTAGAGGCCGCGCCCGGCGTTGAAGAGGATGATCTCGTCGAGGCCGACGCCGACGCGGGCCAGTTCGGGCGGCAGATCGAACAGCTCCTGAAAGGCGCGGTTCCAGCTCACGAGCCGCAGATCGGCGTCGAACACCGTGATGCCCTGACGGGCGTGGTCGAGCGCGTGGCGGAGAAGATCGCGATTGTATTGGATCGCGGCGGAGGCGTCGTCGAGCAGGCGCAGCGCCGCCGCCTTCGTCACGTTGCGCCGGCGCAGCAGGAGCGAGAGCACGAGGCGGGACGAGGAGGCGCCGATCGCCGAAGACAGCTGATGCTCGGCGAAGCGCAGCAGATGAATGTCGGCCTCGCGCCCGGGATCCTCCGACAGGCCGCGACGCTGCAGGAATTCGGCGAAGGCGGCGCGGGTGCGCGCCTCGCCCAGATAGCGGCCGACGCAGGCCTGAAGTTCCTCCACGGTGACCGAGGTCCGCCAGAAGCGGAAGGCCTGCGCCATCACCGGGCGGTCGGACGAGACGAAGACGCTCGCCTGCAGACGCTCGATCGGCGAGGCCGCCCGGCTCAGGGAGAAGGCGACGAAGGCCGCGAGATTGAGCGCGAGGCTCCACAGCGTGCCGTTGGCGATCGGCGAGACTTCGAAGCCGAAAAGCGCGGTGGGCTTGAGCGCCTCGATCCCGAACGGGCCATGGACGAGAAGATCCTCCAGCCCGACGGCGGCGGGCTGCGCGAGGCTCGGCAGGAGCAGCGTGTAGGCCCAGACGGCGAAGCCCACCACGAGGCCCGCCGTCGCGCCGCGGGCATTGGCGCGCCGCCAGAACAGCCCGCCGAAAAAGGCGGGCGCGATCTGCGCGATGGCGGCGAAGGAGGTCAGGCCGATGGCGGCGAGCGCGGCGTCGGACGTGTTCCGAAAGTAGAAATAGCCGAGCAGGATCATGACGACGATCGCCAGACGCCGGATCACGAGCACGAGCGTGCCCATGTCGGCCGCCGTCTGGCCGCGCCGGCGCAGCAGGACCGGAACGACGAGATCGTTCGACACCATGATCGCGAGCGCGACGCAGGCGACGATCACCATGGCGGTGGCGGCGGAGAGCCCGCCGATGAAGACGAAGAGCGCCAAGGCCTCCTGCCCCGCCCGGAGCGGAAGCTCGATGACCGCCATGTCGGGCGAAATGCTGCCGCGGGGAAACACCAGGTCGGCGGCGAGGGCGAGCGGGACGACGAAGAGGTTGATGAGGATCAGATAGGCCGGGAACATCTTCGCGGCGCGCGAGACGTCGGCCTCGTTGCGGTTCTCCACCACCGTCACATGGAATTGGCGGGGCAGAAGCAGGATGACGGAGGCGGAGAGCACCATCATCGTGAACACGTTCAGAAGGCCCGAACTGCGCTCGGGAGGCGCGACGAAATCGGGGCGCTCGACCGCGCGGGCGATCAGATCCCCCGGACCGTCGAACATGAAGAAGACGACGAAGACGCCGACCGCGAGAAAGGCCACGAGCTTGACCACGGACTCGGCCGCGACGGCGAGCATCAGCCCGTCCTGATGCTCGGTGGCGTCGATGTGGCGGGTGCCGAAGGCCGTGGCGAAGCCCGCCAGGATCAGCGCCACGAGAAGCGAAATGTCGCCGAAGACAGGCGAGGCATGCGCCACCGACCCCGGCTCGAACACGTCGAGCACCGTCGTCAGCGAGGTCGAGATCGCCTTGAGCTGAAGCGCGATATAGGGGACCGAACCGATCACCGCGATCAGGCAGACGAGCATCGCCACGCGCTGGCTCTTGCCGTAGCGCGCGCCGACGAAATCGGCGATCGACGTGATGTTCTGCGACTTGGCGAGCCGGACGATGCGCCGGAGCAGATCGGCCCCGAGCGTGAAGACGAGGATCGGGCCGAGATAGATCGCGAAGAAGTCGAGCCCGGAGACGGAGGCGAGACCGACCGAGCCGTAGAAGGTCCAGGAGGTGCAATAGACGGCCAGCGTGAGGGCGTAGATCGTCGCGCGCGCCCGGCCGCGCATGAGCGCCCTGCCGGACGTGTCGCCGTAATGCGCCACGGCGAAGAGCAGGCACAGATAGACCAGCGCCGCGAGAACGACCGTCCAGCCCGCCATCATCCCCGCGACCCCGCCCCCGGTTCCACCGCGCACGAGATTAGACGAGCCGCGCGGGGGCGGGAAGCGAAGCGCGCGATCCTGCGCCGATGCGGGTCGGACCCCCGGCGAAACGGGAAGACTTTCACCGCCGAACCGTGAGACAAGGCGCGAGTCGATTCACCTTTCGGGCCGCCCCGCCATGCATCATCCCGTTCCGACCGTCCGCCCCGAAGCCGCCGGCGCGCCGCCGAGCGGCATCGTCGAAGTGTTCAATTACGGCCGCGGGCGGCCCGGCCTGATCCCGCTCTGGGCGGGCGAGGGCGACCTGCCGACGCCGTCCTTCATCATGGACGCGGCAAGGGCGGGGCTCGCGGCGGGCGAGACCTTCTACACCTGGCAGCGCGGCATTCCGGAACTGCGCAGCGCGATCTCGACCTATATGAGCGGGCTCTACGGCAAGCCGCTCGGCCCCGAGCGCTTCTTCGCGACGATCGGCGGCATGCAGGCGATCCAGATCGCCGTCCGCATCGCGGCGGGGAACGGCGACGAGGTGCTGATCCCCTCGCCCGCCTGGCCGAATTTCGTGGGCGCGGCGGTGGTGGCGGGCGCGAAGCCCGTCGAAGTGCCGCTCGCGCTCGCTGCGGATCAGGGCAACGGCCGCTTCACGCTCGACATCGACGCGCTCGCCGCCGCGGTGACGCCGCGCAGCAAGGCGATCATGATCAATTCGCCCGCCAATCCGACGGGCTGGACGGCGACGCGCGAGGAATTGGTCGCGGTGCTAGCGCTGGCGCGCAAACACGGGCTGTGGATCTTCGCCGACGAGATCTACGGACGCTTCGTCTTCGACGGCTCCGCCCGGGCTCCCTCCTTCCACGACGTGATGGACGAGGACGACCGCATCTTCTTCGTCCAGACCTTCTCGAAGAATTGGGCGATGACGGGCTGGCGTCTCGGTTGGCTGGAAGCCCCGGCGGCGCTCGGCGACATGATCGAAAATCTCGTCCAATACTCCTCCTCCGGCGTCGCCGCCTTCCTGCAGCGCGCGGGCGTGGCCGCGCTGGAGCAGGGCGAGGACTTCGTCGCCGACCAGATCCGACGGGCGAAACAGGGACGCGAGATCGTCTGCGAAGGCCTCGCGGCGACCGGACGCGTGCGCTTTCCCATGCCCGAAGGCGCGTTCTACCTCTTCTTCTCGGTCGACGGCGTGACGGATACGCGCGGGCTCGCGATGCGCTTCGTCGACGAGGCCGGTGTCGGCCTCGCGCCCGGCACCGCTTTCGGCCGCGGGGCAGAAAACTACCTCCGGTTGTGCTTTGCGAGAAAGGCCGAAGACTTGCAGGAAGCGACGCGCCGTCTGGCGGAGGTCATCCGCCGGGGCTGAACTTTGGTACAGGATTGCGAACGACGGACGGGTCGGGCACAGTCGACATACGTTCCTTTACGGATATCGACGACATGTCCCTCCAGACGGACCGCATGACGGCGACGGCCGAGTCCGAATCCGAAGCGCGGCTGACCGGTTTTCTCGATACGGCGGTCGACGGCATCCTCGTCATCGACGAAGCCGCGAACATCCTCGTCTACAACACGGCCTGCGAGCGCCTGTTCGGCTGGACGTCGGAAGAGGCGATCGGCCGCAACGTGCGGATGATCATGCCGCAGGCCTATGGTCGCGCGCATGATTCCTACGTGACGAACTATATGGCGACGGGCGAGCGCAAGATCATCGGGGTCGGGCGCGAGGTGCATGCGCGCCACAAGGACGGAACGGAATTCCCCGTCGAACTTTCGGTCGGAGAGGCGCGCATTCCGCAGGGGCGGCAATTCATCGGGATCATCCGCGACCTGCGGCCGCGCAAGGAGGCCGAACAGCGCGTGCGCGAGCTGCAGGCGGACCTCGTCCATATCGCCCGCGTCTCGGCGATCGACGAGATGGGTGCGGCGCTCGCCCATGAGCTGAACCAGCCGCTCACGGCCATCATGCTCTATCTGCAGGCGGGCACGCGCACCCTGCGCAAGGGCCGCGACGCGCGGACGGACGCGGCGCTGGTCTCCGTGATGGAGAAGGCGGTGCACGAGGCCGAACGTGCCGGGGCCATCATCAGCCGGATGCGGCAATTCGTGGAGAAGCGCGAACCGAACCGCCGCCGGGTCGATCTCAACGCCGTCGTCGACGAGGCCGTCGAGCTGACCCTGTTCGGCATGCGCGACAAGGTGAAGGTCGTGCGCGCCTATTCGGACGTCCTGCCGCCCGCCTTCGTCGAGCCGGTCCAGATCCAGCAGATCGTCGTCAATCTGCTGCGCAACGCCTCCGAGGTGCTCCGCGACCGCGCCGACGGCGAAGTCCGCATCGAGACGACGGCGCTGGGGGACGGGCCGGCCGTGGTCGTGTCCGACAACGGACCCGGCATCAAGCCGGAGGCGATGCCCGATCTCTTCAAGGCCTTCGCCACGTCGAAGAAGACGGGGATGGGCCTCGGCCTGTCGATTTCGCGCACCATCGCGCAGAGCCATGGGGGCGATCTCGTCGTCGACCCCGGCGGCAACGGACGCGGAGCGCGCTTCACGCTCACGCTCCAGCCCGCCGGCAACGACGACGTCTGATCGGATCGAGAAGAACGGGGGGGCCAATGGCAGAGCATATCGCGGAAATCTTCATCGCCGACGACGATCCGGCGGTGAGGGACGCGCTTCGGATCGTTCTCGAAATCGAGGGCTTCAGGGTCGGCGCCTATCCGGACGGGGCGGCGCTGCTGCATGCCGTGCGTGCGCGCATGCCCTCCTGCATCATTCTCGACGTGCATATGCCCGGCCGCTCGGGGATCGACGTACTGAGCGAACTCGGCGCGAAGGTCCAGATCCCGATCTTCATGATCTCCGGCCAGGGCGACATTCCGATGGCGGTGGAGGCGATCAAGCGCGGGGCGCACGACTTCATCGAGAAGCCCTTCGACGCGGAGACGGTGGTCGGCCGGATCCGCGACGCGCTCGATGCGCGGCTGCGGAATGCGGGTTCGAACACGACGATCCATTCCTTCCCGGGCGAAGAGAACCTGACCCCGCGCGAGCGCGAGGTCCTCGAACGCATCGCTCTCGGCGCCTCGAACAAGGAGGCGGGTCGCCAACTCGGGATCAGCCCGCGCACGATCGAGGTGCATCGCGCCCGGATCATGGAAAAGCTCGGCGCGAAGAACGCCGCCGACCTCGTCCGCATCGTCTATGCCGAACGTCGGGCCTGACGAGTCCGCAATGGTACCGACTGAATAAGCCTCCCTCGAAAGGATAGGTTGGTGGGGTCGCGGCGCCGTCGCGACCCCTGTCCCGAGAGGCGTCGCGTGACCGTCCACATCCTCGAAGACGATCCGGGCGTGAGCGATTCGCTCGATATGCTGCTGCGCGGCATGGGACATCGGACGGTGGCGCACCCCGATGCGGAATCCTTCTTCGACGCGGAGATTCCCGGCCCCGAAGACGTGGTCGTGGTGGACCTCATGCTGCCCGGCATCAGCGGCGCGCGGGTGATCCGCTGGCTGAGCCGGCTCAAGGAGCCGCCCCGCGTCGTGGCGATCAGCGGGCAACCGCGCGCGGCGATCGAAGCCCAGCTGCGCGGCCTCGAACATCTTCCCGTGCTGCGCAAGCCGCTGAGCCCCGAACTGGTTTCGATGATCGTCTGAACACGGCTTTCGTCGTCAGTAGCACTGCTTAAGGGGCCGCCCCGATGTGCGAAGCCTCTTTCCCCCCTAGGGTTTTCCGATCCGGCCCGCGTTCCCCCGCGTCGAGTCGATCATCCCGGCGGGGCGGGACAGGGCCATTCCGGTCAGGTGCACGCCCATGTCCCTCGATGCGCGCCGTTTCGATCATGCGGAAGACCGCATTCCGCCGAAATTCGATGCCGATTGGAGTCTCGGACCGTCCCGCACCGCCCGCGTCGAGAGCGGCGGCCGGGGAAAAGTGCTGGATTTCGACGCAAGACGCGTGATCGTCGACGAGACGGACAAGGCGCGCTGCGTCTACCGCATCCTCGACGGTTCGGTGATGATCTCGAAGATGCTCCCCGACGGCCGCCGGCAGATCATCGAACTGCTCGGCCCCGGCGACGTGTTCGGCATCACCACCACGGGAATCCATCAGAGCGCCGCGGAGACGCTCGCGCCCTCCCGCGTCGCGGCCTATGACCGGGCGCTGCTGGATTCCGACCCGGATCTTCAGCTTCTGATCGCCGAAAGGCTGAAGAGCCAGCTCTGCGCGCTGCACGACCATGCCGTGCTGCTCGGGCGCAAGACGGCCCGCGAGCGGGTCGCCACCTTCATCATCCGCCTGCTTCCCGGACGCGGAGGCGGCGGCTGCCGGGGCCCCGCGGAAGGGGTCGACCGCCATGACGTGACCGTCTCGCTGACGCGCCAGGAGATCGCCGACTATCTCGGCGTGACGCTCGAGACCGTCAGCCGCGCCTTCTCCCAGCTCAAGCGGGAGGGCGTGCTCGCCTATGGGCATCACGACCCGGTGACCGTCACCGACGTGTGCCGGCTCTGCCGCCTGACGGGCGCGCATTGAGTTTTCGAAGCTCCCCGAGGCGGGAGGCCCTCGCGCCTCTCTCCTCCTCTTGCGACTGGCGCCGGTCCGAAAGGATCGGCGCTTTTTTTCGCCGTGAGACGCGGGAAACGGCGCAAGGAGAACGGCGCGCACAACGAAAAAGTGCTCGACGCAGCTCCCCCGAGACCGCGCCGAGCACCGCACCCCCGGCCGAAGCCGAAGGGTTTTCCGGGGCCGCCGTCCCGTCGCCCCCGAAAGCGGGAGGGAGCGGGATGCGGCCGAAGCTTCAAGAACGATTTCAGTTTGACGCGTCCGGGGCCGCACAGCATTGATCCGGGTCAAAGCGGAATTCCGATTCGATGTCTTCGACGGTCAAGACCATCTCGCTGCATGTCGCGGCGCTTGCTGCGGCCGGGCTCGGCGGGGCGCTGGCCGCCGCGGTGGGCTTTCCCGCGCCGTGGCTTTCCGGGGCGATGCTGGTTTCGGGCATTCTCGCCGCGACGGGCCGTTTCCCCTCGATGCCGGTGCAGGTGCGCGACTTCGCGATGCTGCTCTCCGGGATCACCATCGGCACGGGCGTGACGCCGGAGACGCTGCGCGCCTTGGCCGCGGTTCCGCTGAGCATCGCGCTTCTCTTCGCGGCGATCGTGACGATCGTGATCGCCTGTTCGGTCCTGCTGACGCGGGTCTTCGGGTGGAAGCGCATCGATGCCGTGCTCGCCTCGGTGCCCGGCGCGCTGTCTTCGATCCTGCTGATCGCGCATGAGAGGAAGGCGGACATTCCGGCCATCGCCTCGGTCCAGCTCTTCCGACTGATCATGCTGATCCTGATCCTGCCGCCGCTCGTCGCGGCGGGCAGTCCCGCGCCGGAGATCGACACGGCCGCGCCGCCGATGCCCGCGACCGCGCTCGCCTGGCTCGTCGCGGTCGCGCTCCCCGCGGGCCTTCTGCTCCACCGGCTGCAGGTGCCCGCCGCGCTGCTGCTGGGCGCGATGCTCGCCAGCGCCGCCCTGACCGGATCGGGCTTCGTGGGCGGCGATTTCCCCGATCCGCTCGCGGCTTTGGGCTTCACGCTGATCGGCGCCTTCATCGGCGAGCGGTTTCGGGGCATCCGCCGACGCGATCTCGCACGGCTGGCGCCCGCGGCCTGCGCCGCCTTCTTCGTGAGCATCGTCGTGGCCGTGGCCTTCGCGGAGGCGGCGAGCCTGCTGCTGGGCGTGTCGCAGGCGGCGGCGCTGATGGCCTTCGCCCCGGGCGGCCTCGAGGCGATGGCGATCCTCGCCTTCACGCTGGCGATCGATCCGGTCTATGTGGCCGCGCACCACCTCGTCCGGTTCGTCGCGATCGGCATCACCGTGCCGCTGATCTTCCGGACGCGGCCTTCCTGGTTCGGCGCTTCGCCGAACCCGCCTCAGCGCTGAACGGGAACCAGCGAATAGCCGCGCTGATAGAGGCAGGCCTCGATCAGCCGTTCACGCGGTTCCGCGTTGACGTCGCGCGTCGCATAGCTCGGCGGGATATAGGTCGGCGGCGTCGAGCGGCAGTAGATCTGTCCGTGGCGGCCGCGCGAACAGCTCTGCCAACCCGGATCGAAATAGCCGCCGCCCGTGCGGACCACGGCGGGAATGGCCGGATAGACTGCCGCGGCGCGGCTCTCGCAGGCGAGGCGATCGCCGCCGTATTGCGCCTGCGTCTTCGTCGGATGCACCCATTGATACTGACTGCAGCCCGAAGCGAGCGCGGCGAGCGCCAAGACCGCGGCGCAACGGGCCTTGGCGAGCGTCTTGGGCGCTCTCGCGGACCCGGCTTCCGACGCGACGACGATCCCCGACGACATGGCGGTCTCCTGTTCCCGACGGAGAGAGAATAGACGGGAAGCGCCGCAGGACCAAAAGGAAAGGCCCGGCGGGATCTCGCCCGCCGGGCCCGTGGCGGGCGGGATGCGCCGATTCAGGCCGCGGCGCGGTCGCTTTCGGTCTCTTCCGAAGCCTTGCGGACGGCGTCGGACGCCTCCGTCGCGGCGCGGACCGAGATCTCGCCGATGCGTCGGGCGCTTTCGATCATCTGCTGCAGGCTCTCGCGCATCATGTCGGCCTGCGCATCGAGCATGTCGGGAAAGGACTTCACCTGCGACATCTGCTGCAGCATGTCGGTGCCGCGGCGCAGATTGTCCTGCGTCATGCCCATCCATTCGCGCGAGACTTCCTGCATGCCCTGGATGAGCACGGTGCTCGCCTTGGACAGCGTCTCGACGCTGCGCGTCGTGCGCCGCGCGATCTTGCCGAGATCGCGGCTCATGTCGCGCGTCACGTCGCGGCTCACCTCCAGCGCCTTTTCGAGGCTCTCGCGGCCCGCGCGGACGGCTTCCTGCCCCGTCCGCAGCCCCTCTTCGCTCGAACGGCGCATGGACTCGCCGCCTTGGTTCGCTGCGTTGCGCATGTCTTCCCCGGTCCGGTTCATCGTCGATTCCTGTTCCCGCTTGAATCCCCCTCCGGTCTTCCGACCGGCGCGATCGCCCGCTGCATCTTCGTGACTCATGGTGCTCGTCCTCCTGGAAATGTCCTCGAGCGGCCTCGCCGCGCGACATGCTCCACCTCAACGAACGGCGGGTTCTCGGGTTCGCCGAAACCCGCGATATTTCTCGGGCCGGCGCGGCGCGGCGGAGACCGCTATATGCGGAGGACATCACGGGAGAACGGCATGACCACGGCGGCGAACGGAGCTTCGACGGAGAGCAATCCCTTCTTCGAGGATTGGACCACGCCTTTCGGCGCGCCGCCCTTCGACCGGATCCGGCCCGAACATGTCCGCCCCGCCTTCGATCGGGCCTTCGCCGAGCATCGGGCCGAGATCGATGCGATCGCGAACGACCCGGCCGAACCGAGCTTCGCGAACACGATCGACGCGCTCGAACTGACGGGCGACCTTCTCGACCGCGTCGGCGGCGTGTTCTGGAACCTGACCGGGGCGGACACCAATCCCGAATTGCAGGCGATCGAGCGTGAGATCGCGCCCGCCGCCGCGAAGCATTATGCCGCGATCGGCATGAACGAGGGGCTGTTCCGCCGCATCGACGCGCTGTGGAACCGCGTCGACGCGCTCGGTCTCGATCCCGAACGCCGCCGCGTGCTCGAACTCACCCGCCGCCGCTTCGTGCGCGCGGGCGCGACGCTCGCTCCGGACGCCAAGAAGCGCCTCGCCGCCATCGTCGAACGCCTGGCGGAACTCGGCACGACGTTTTCGCAGAACGTGCTCGCCGACGAGGCGAACACCGTGCTGCCGCTGGAGACGGAGGAGGACCGCGCCGGGCTCCCCGCATGGCTCCTCGCCGCCGCCGCCCGCACGGCGGAAGAGCGCGGGCTGACGGGCTGGGCCATCACGACCTCGCGCTCGCTCGTCGAACCCTTCCTGCAATTCTCGACCTCGCGCACGATGCGCGAGAAGGCCTATGCCGCCTGGATCGGCCGCGGGGAAAGCGGCGGGGAGACGGACAATCGCGCCGTCGTCGCCGAAATGCTCGCGCTGCGCGCCGAACGCGCGCGGCTTCTCGGCTTCCGCACCTTCGCCGAATACAAGCTCGAACCCGCCATGGCGAAGACGCCCGAGGCGGTCATGGGCCTGCTCGAACGCGTCTGGGCGCCCGCCCGCGAACGGGCGGCGGAAGAACGCGCGGCGCTGCAGGAGATGATCCGAGAGGAAGGCGGGACTTTCGACCTCGCGGCGCATGACTGGCGGCATTACTCCGCCAAGGTCCGGGCCGCGCGGCACGCGCTCGACGAGGGCGAGATCAAGCCTTATCTGCAACTCGACCGGATCATCGACGCGGCCTTCGACACCGCGACGCGGCTCTTCGGCGTCACCTTCGAGGAGCGCAAGGACGTTCCCGTCTATCGCTCGGACGTCCGCGCCTGGGAGGTGAAGGACCGCGACGGCCGGCATCTCGCGCTGTTCTACGGCGATTATTTCGCCCGGCCGTCCAAGCGGAGCGGCGCTTGGATGAACTCCTTTCGGAGCCAGTACAAGCTCGGCGGCGCGGATGTGCGGCCGATCGTGGTCAATGTCCTCAATTTCGCCCGCGCGCCGGAGGGCGAGCCGACGCTGCTCTCCTTCGACGACGCGCGCACGATCTTCCACGAATTCGGCCATGCGCTGCACGGCATGCTGTCCGACGTGACCTATCCGTCGATCTCGGGCACGTCGGTGGCGCGCGACTTCGTCGAATTCCCGTCGCAGGTCTATGAACACTGGCTGATGACGCCCGACGTGCTCGGTCGTTTCGCGATCCATGCGGAGACGGGCGAAGCCATGCCGCGAAGCCTCATCGAGAAGGTGCAGGCGGCGCGCAATTTCAACATGGGCTTCGCGACCGTCGAATACACCGCCTCGGCGCTGGTCGACATGGCCTTCCACGCGTTGGAGACGGCCGAAGAGGTCGACCCGCTCGCCTTCGAGAAGGAGGTGCTCGCCCGCATCGGGATGCCGGCGGAGATCGCGATGCGGCACCGCACGCCGCATTTCACGCATGTCTTTTCGGGCGACGGCTATTCGGCGGGCTACTACTCCTATCTCTGGTCCGAAGTGCTCGACGCCGACGGCTTCTCGGCCTTCGAGGAGACGGGCGACGTCTTCCATCCGGACCTCGCCGCGCGGCTGCGCGAACACGTCTATGCCGCGGGTTCGCGCCGCGATCCGGCCGAGGCCTATCGCGCCTTCCGCGGTCGCGACCCCGACGTCGACGCGCTGCTGCGCAAGCGCGGCTTCCCCGCCTCCGCCGCCTGACGCCGCGATCCGCGCACGATCCGCACGCGTAATCCGCGCATGGTTCAGGTGGTCTGGTTCAAGCGCGACCTGCGGACGGTCGATCACCGTCCGCTGGCCGAAGCCGCCGCCGCAGGCCCCGTTCTGCCCCTGTATGTGGCGGAGCCGGACCTGCGGGCGCTGCCCGACGCCTCGCGCCGGCAATGGACGGCCGTCGAAGGCGCGCTCGCGGAATTGCGGGCGCGTCTCGCCGCGCTGGGCGCGCCG
>CAYNUN010000007.1:0-18167 GCA_964400345.1 uncultured Methylobacteriaceae bacterium | reverse complement strand
CCGCGGCCCGCGCCGCGCGCCGGGACGAGACGACGACCAGTGCGCCGTTCCAGGCGAGGCAGATCGCCAGAGCCGCCGACAGCGCGGCCGCATTGCCCACGAAGGCGACCGAGGTCTGCAGCACGACCACCGCGAGGCCGAAGCCGAGCATGCCGGGAAGCGTATGCGCCAAGGTCGACGACGCGGCGCGCCCGCCGATGCTCGAATGCAGGATCACGATCAGGCTCGACATCACGATCGGGAACGGCGCGGCGATGCCCGCCGCGGTCGGCCCGAAGGCGTCGCCCGCGAGAACCACGATCGCCACCAGCGTCATGACGCCCGCCGCACGGGCGGGCACCTCCCACCAACGCCGACCCGGAGAGCGCACGGGCGGCGTGCGCCGCATCGCGCGGGTGGCGAGAATGGCCGCCGTATAGACCGCGGCGTTCACCAGAATGCCCGAGAGAAGATCGCGCTCGACATGGGCGAAGACGGCGACCGCGGACGCCCAGACGGAGAGCGCGGCCGCGAGGCTTCCGGCCAGATTGAGCCGCTGCGCGAGCAGCGCGTAAGTCGCCGCGAAGAGTCCCGTCGCCGCATTGACGTAGAGCGTCATCAACGCCGAGGAGCCGATGAAGTCGGGGCCGTGGTCCCAGGCGAGAAAGACGTAGGACGGTCCCGCCGAGATCGGCAGCGTGGCGATCATCGCGCCGATGAACGGACCCGTCTTCTCGACGAGCACCGAGGCGATCACGACGATGACCACCGTGACCAGCATCTTCGCCGCCAATGCGATGAGGAAAGGATCCACGCGCTCGGTCCCGTCTCAGACGACGTCTTCGGAATCGATGCGCAAGGCTTCGAGAAAGCGCGACACCATGTTGTAGGCGGCGATCGTGGCGGTGAGTTCGACGACGCCCCGATGATCGAAGACGTCCCGCACGGCGGCGAAGACGTCGTCGGGCACATGGATGTCGCGCGTCATGGATTCCGTATAGGCGAGGACCGCGCGCTCGCGCGGCGTGAAGACGTCGGAACCCCGCCAATGCGGGAGCGCTTCGAGCTTGGCGTCCGAAACGCCCTCCTTGCGCGCGATGGGCGCGTGCTGCTCGGCCTCGTAGGGCGCGCCGTTCAGATGGGCCACCAGCATGATGACGAGTTCCCGGACGTCGCCGGGAAGTTGGCATCTCTGCCGGACCATCGTCATATAGCCCAGCCATCCTTCCGCGACCGTCGGGCTGTGCAGAAGCATTCTGTAGAGATGCAGAACATCGCCGCGTTCCGCGCGGATGCGATCGGCGAGGCTCCGCAATTCGGGGGTCTCGGGATCGGCATAGGGAATGCGGGCCATCACTTTTCCTCGATCTTTTCTTGGCGGCGTCGATCCGAACTCCATCCGCCCCGATTTTCAAGCACGCGTTCCGCATGGCGGACCATCGCGGAACGACAGGCGCTCCGAATCGGCATGAACGATGCCCCTTTTTTCCTGAAGAGAATCGGAACGGCAGGGGTCGAACTTTTTGCGTATACACACGGAAAAGTGGAGAAACCGTTTAATCTTCCCTCTTAACGTGCGTTCCGTTGTTTCTTCATGCTTCGATTTCAACGACTTGGGACGGACCGCTCCTTCAATGCAGAATGATCTCGCCAACGACGTCGTTTCGCTTTAAGATGCCTTTAAAGAAAAAGGCGTATTGATTTCCCCATCAACCCCAACTTACATTACGTAAGGTAATTTCGAGGAAAAGCGATGGACAAGACCCCCTCCGAGACTTCCATGATCGAACTCACCGCCGACATCGTGGTGGCGTTCGTGAGCAAGAACCAGATCGAGGCGAGCGAGATCGCCAAGGTGATCGAAAACGTTCATGCCGCTCTGACGCGGTCGGCGAGCGGACGGGTCGAAGCGCCCCCCGCGGAGAAGATCCCGGCGGTTCCCGTCAAGAAGTCGGTGACGAACGACTACATCATCTGCCTCGAGGACGGCCGTAAACTGACGTCGCTCAAGCGTCATCTTCGGACGGCCTATGACATGACCCCCGAAGAATACCGCGCCAAATGGGGCCTGCCCGACAGCTACCCGATGGTGGCGCCGGGATATTCCGCGAAGCGTTCCGAACTGGCGCGTGCGAGCGGCCTCGGCCGCAAGCCCATCATCACCGCCGAGAAGGCGGGCAAGGGCCGCAAGGCCGCCGCTTCGAACGGCCGCGCCAAGGCCTGAGCGACCGTCCCTTCGACGATCCGACGGGAAGCGGCCTTCGGGCCGCTTCTTTTTTGTTGCGGCATGGGTCTTCAGCGTCCTGCGGCGTAGCCCTGCATGCCGCGGGGATTGGCGGCGGCCTTGCGCCGGACGCCGTCGCGCGCGGCGGCGACGAGACGACCCTCCGACCAGTCCTCGCCGACCTCGACCACATGCCCGCGCCGGCGCAATTCCTCGACGGTCGCCTGCGGCATCCGCCCCTCGACGACGAGCACGCCGGGACGGGACATGCGCGGCCAGAACGAGCTCGGGAAATGCTCGGAATGCCAGGCGGGCGCGTCGATCGCCTCCTGCAGATTCATCCCGGCATGAACGTGGCGGAGGAAGAATTGCGGGATCCATTGATCCTGCTGATCGCCGCCGGGCGAACCCCAAGCGAGATAGGGCTCGCCGTCGCGATGCGCCAAGGCGGGCGAGAGCGTCGAACGCGGACGCTTGCCCGGCGCGAGCGCGGCGGGGAGGCTCTCGTCGAGCCAGAACATCTGCATGCGCGTGCCGAGGCCGAAGCCGAGTTCCGGAACGACCGGCGAGGACTGGAGCCAGCCGCCGGACGGCGTTGCGGCGATCATGTTTCCGTGACGGTCGACGACGTCGAGATGCACGGTGTCGCCGCGCGCCTCGCCGAGGCGACCGACCGTGGGCTCGCCCGCGCCCGTCGCGGCCACCGCGGTCCGCGGGCCGCCGGCGACCCGCGCCTCCACCCTGCCGCCCGCGCCCGCAATGACGCCCGGGCGGAGTTCCATCGAGGCCTCGGGGCCGATCAGCGCCCGCCGCGCGTCGTTGTAGGCGTCCGACAGCAGCGTCTCGACGGGAACGTTCACGAAGGCGGGATCGCCGTAGAAGGCCTCGCGGTCGGCGAAGGCGAGCTTCGACGCCTCGACCAGACAATGGATGAAGTCGGGGCCCGTCGGGTCCATCCGGTCGAGATCGAAGCCCTTCAGAAGCGCGAGCTGCTGGAGCGCGACGAGGCCCTGGGTCCAAGGCCCGGGCTTGAACACGCGGTAGCGGCCGTAGTCGTAATGGATCGGCGCCTCGACGCTCGCCCGCCAGCCTGCCATGTCCTGCCCGGTCAGCAGTCCTTTGTGCGGCCGCCCGGAGACGTCCATGACTTCCTGCGTCCGGCAGAAGCGGTCGATCGCCTCGGCGACGAAGCCCTGCGACCAGACCCGGCGGGCGCGCTCGATCTCCGCTTCGCGCCCTCCCCCGCCCGCCTCCGCCTCGACGACGATGCGCTCATAGGCGTCGGCCAGAGCGGGGTTGCGGAACAGCGCGCCCGGCGCGGGAACCTCGCCGCCGGGGAGATAGACGGCGGCGGAGGTGGGCCAATGCTCGAGAAACAGGTCCTTGACGGTACGGATCGTGGCAGAGGCGCGTTCGACGAGCGGATGGCCGTGGCGGGCGTAGAAGATCGCGGGCTCGAGCACGTCGCGGACCCGCAGCGTGCCGTAGTCGCGCAGCAGCAGCATCTGCGCGTCGAAGGCGCCGGGAATGCAGGCGGCGAGAAGCCCGGTGCCGGGGATCATGTCGAGCCCGAGCGCGCCGAACCGTGCGATGGTCGCGGCGGCGGGAGCGGGCCCCTGCCCGCAGACGACCTCGGTCCGGCCGCGCCGCACGTCGTGCACGAGAAGCGGGGCATCGCCGCCCGGCCCGTTGAGATGCGGCTCGACCACCTGCAGCGTGAAGGCCATGGCGGCCCCCGCGTCGAAGGCGTTGCCGCCCCGCTCCAGAACGCCCATGCCGACCGCGGTCGCGATCCAATGCGTGCTCGCGGCGACGCCGAAGGTGCCGTCGATCTCGGGGCGCGTGGTGAAGCGCCCGACGCTCATCGATGGAACCGCGGCGGCGGAATGCGCCGATGCGAGGCCGCCTCATAGGCGGAGGCGACCTTGAGGATGATGTCCTCCTTGCCGGGCTCCGAGCGGAAGACGAGCGAGAAGGGCAGGCCCGGCGCGGGGAGTTCCGTGGGCTCGTCGGAGAGCGTCGGCACCCAGCGGGTTCCGTCCTCGGAGAGCTTGAAGACGGGATCATAGACGGTGGTGACGTAGCCCGCCGGGATGAGGATCTCGGTCAGGCCGCCGTTCGGCCCCATGAAGCTTTCCGGCCGCAGATTCTGATCGCGGAACATGCCCGACCCGCCGATGCTCGGCTGCGAGGCCCCGCCGATCTTGGCGGGCGGGAACGGCGTGTGGAGCCTGACGAAGCAGTCGAGCTTGTTCTCGTAGATCACCATCATGTCCACGCGCCGGATCAGCTCGCGCAGCATGATCCGCTCCGTCACCCCTTGGCGGGCGTCGAGCGGATTGCGCATGTCGCGCACCTCCTCCCAGTTCTTGAAGGAGGCCCGCTGGTCGTCGCCCCAGAATTTCGAGCGGGCGTTGAGCGCGGGGAAATCCGTCAGCCGCTCCGTGAAGCCGAGCTTCTTCCAGTCCGCGGCGCGGCGCGTGAGATATTGCGGGATGTGGAAGCGGAAGGCGTTGGAACCCGCCTGATTCTGGATCGTGGCGATGTCGAGATTCGACGGGGGCGCGATCCGGCCCTCGGCCATTTCGACCATGTAGTCGATGGGCGTCATGCGGCCGGAGCCGAAGACCTTGCCGGGCATGAATTCGGTCGGCTCGATCGCCGCGGCGAAATCCTTGAAGACGGGCTCGCCGTCGAGCCCGAGCCGGAACAGCAGTTCGGGCATGAAGACGGGGACGAGCCGGGCGAGCGCGGTGCGGAAATCGACCTTCATCACTTCGAGGTCGCGGTCGCGCTCCCAGAGCGGATCGGTCGATTCGACGAGCGTCGCGCCGAGATGGGCGCAGAGCACGTCCTTGATCTCCTTGGCGGCCGCCTCGACGATCGGCTTCTCGGTCTTCGAATCCTTCGGATGGACCATGGATTCGCGGATCACGCCGAGACGCATGCCGGCGAGCGCGCCGGGCGATCCCGCCGCGGTCGCATGGACGGCGTAGCTCTCGAGCACGGAGGAGCGCGGCACGGTCGTGAACGGGTCGCGCGGGTCGTAATAGCCCTCTTCCGGATCCTTGAGGGCGTCGAGGATCTTGGCGGCGTCGCCGATGCGGCGGGCGTGGATGCCCGTGCGGTCGACATGAATGTCCGCGCCGACCGCGCCGCCGTCGAAGCCGAGCAGCGCCTTGTGGGGCAGGATCAGCGCGACGGAGCTGTGGTTCGACGGGCCGCGGCAGGAAGCGCGCGTCTCCTCGCCCAAACTCGCCATGCAGAAATTCATGCTGACGGAGAGCGCGGAGCCCGAGCTGGAGCCGAGCGATGCGGAACGCGTCGTGTCATAGGCGTTGGCGGGCGTGCCGCCCCAGGTGCTGCGCTGATAGCCGAGCACCGAAGGCAAGACCTTGTCGGGCTTGTTGCGTCCGCCCGGATCGCCCGCGCGGCCGTTGTATTCGGTCATGATCGCCTTGGCGAAGATGATCGCGCCCTTCTTGCGGAGCTGTTCGACGAGGATGTGGTCGCGCGCCGGCGCATCCATGTCGTAGGCGGCGTCGGCGCCGCCCGTGGAGCGCATGTCCTTGGCGTCGAAGGCGTCCTTGAAGGAGAAGCAGACGCCGTAAAGCGGCAGTTCGTCGAGCGGCGGATTGCGGCCGTAGGTCTCGTCGAGCATCGCCGCGGTCTCGCGCGCGTCGGGAAGACGACGGAAGATCTCGCAGACGGCGGGCGCGCCTTCCGGAAGCGGGCCGTCGTCGGGATGCCGGTCGTAGTCCCCGCGGCAGACCGCCGAGCGCTCGCCGCGGATGTTGAGCGTCGCCAGCGCGTTCACGCCCTCGGATTCGGGGATGCCGACGACCATGCCGAACTGCTGATGCACCGTCGGATCGGAGGCGGTCGCCTCCATGCGGCCGAATTCGAGGGGCGGCCCATTGTAGGCGTCGAAATCGGGAAGGACGTCGGAAGCCTTGACCGTCTCGGTCGGGAAGGCGAGCGGCGCGCCGCCGCGCACGGTTCCCGCGACGGCGGGGACGGACGCACCGTCCGCCGTCACCAGACGGGTCGCGACGCCGTTATGGGCGCGGATGCGCGCGAGATATTGCTCGACCACGTCGACGCAGGTCGTGCGGCCCTCGCGGATCGCGGCATGGAGTTCGTCGATCGTCGCCTCTTCCACGCGGAACGGGGTGGAATCGGCAGTCGTCTTGTCGGTCATCATGGAACTCCCCCTGCAGGCGGCTCCCCCGCCGCCCGCGCCGCAACGGCGGCGGCCCATGCGACCGCGCCGCGGGTGTGGTGTCAACGCCGGGAGCCATGCGCCCGCCGAGGGGCGACCCGCATTCCGTGGTGGCCTCGAAGCGGAAGCGACGAGGGATCGGACGGCTCCGCGGCAGCGGTGTACAAGTTTATTGTCATTCTCTCTCAAAAATGTCAGCTTGGCTTGACATTCACATGCCGGATCGGGCCGACGCCATGCTGCATACCCCGCTCCTCGACCGAATCTCCTCTCCCGAGGACCTCCGGGCGCTCCCCCGTGAGAATCTGAGCGTCCTCGCGGAGGAATTGCGGGCCGAGACCATCGACGCCGTATCCGTCACGGGCGGCCATCTCGGCGCGGGGCTCGGGGTCGTCGAACTGACGGTCGCGCTCCACTACGTCTTCGACACGCCCAACGACGTGCTGATCTGGGACGTCGGGCATCAGGCCTATCCGCACAAGATCCTCACCGGCCGACGCGACAAGATGCGCACGATCCGCCGACCGGGCGGGCTGTGCGGCTTCACGCAGCGCGCGGAGAGCGAATACGACCCGTTCGGCGCGGGCCATTCCTCCACCTCGATCTCCGCCGCGCTGGGCTTCGCGGTGGCGCGGGATCTGGAGGGCGCGCGGCGCAACGTCGTGGCCGTGATCGGCGACGGCTCGATGTCCGCGGGCATGGCCTTTGAGGCGATGAACAATGCGGGCGCGATGGATGCGCGGCTCGTCGTCGTCCTCAACGACAACGACATGTCGATCGCCCCGCCCGTGGGCGCCTTGTCGGCCCATCTGGCGCGCCTCGTCTCGGGCGAGACCTATCGCGGGCTCCGCGAAAAGGCGAAGCGCACCGCGAAGAAGCGCCTGCCGAAATCGCTCTTCGAAACGGCGCGCCGCGTCGAGGAGTTCACGCGCGGCCTGATGACGGGGGGCACGCTCTTCGAGGAACTGGGCTTCTACTATGTCGGCCCGATCGACGGGCACAATCTCGACCATCTCCTCCCCGTGCTGGAAAACGCCAGGGACGCCACCGAAGGGCCGATCCTGGTGCATGTCGTCACGAAGAAGGGCAAGGGCTACGCCCCGGCAGAAGCCTCCCCGGACAAATATCACGGCGTCGTCACCTTCGACGTCGTCACGGGCGCGCAGTCCAAACCGAAATCGAACGCGCCGAGCTATACGAGCGTGTTCGCGTCGAGCCTGAAGGCCCAAGCCGCCAGGGACGAGAAGATCGTCGCCGTCACCGCGGCCATGCCGACGGGCACGGGGCTCGATTCCTTCGCGAAGGAATATCCGACCCGGACCTTCGACGTCGGGATCGCGGAGCAGCATGCCGTGACCTTCGCGGCGGGCCTCGCGGCCGCGGGCTTCAAGCCCTTCGTCGCGATCTATTCGACCTTCCTCCAGCGCGCCTACGACCAGATCGTCCATGACGTGGCGCTGCAGAATCTCCCCGTGCGCTTCGCGCTCGACCGGGCGGGCTATGTGGGCGCGGACGGGCCGACCCATGCGGGCAGCTTCGACCTCGCTTATCTCGGCTGCCTGCCGAACATGGTCGTGATGGCCCCGGCCGACGAAGGCGAGCTGTCGCGCATGGTCGCGACCGCCGCGGCGCATGATTCGGGCCCGATCGCCTTCCGCTTTCCGCGCGGCGACGGCGTGGGCGTCGAGGTTTCCCCGAATGCCGAACCGCTTCCGATCGGCAAGGGGCGCATCGTGCGGGAGGGCGAGACGATCGCGCTGCTCTCGCTGGGCACGAGACTCGCGGACTGCCTCAAGGCCGCCGACGAACTCACCGCGCGCGGCCTTTCGACGACGGTCGCGGATGCGCGTTTCTCGAAGCCGCTCGACGAGGACATGATCCTCGGCCTCGCCCGCGCGCATCAGGTTCTGATCACGATCGAAGAGGGGTCGACGGGCGGCTTCGGCGCATCCGTCCTGCATCTTCTGTCGGCTTGGGGCGCGCTCGATCAGGGCCTCAGGATCCGTACGCTGACCTTGCCCGACGTGTTCACCGAGCACGGCACCCAGGCCGGCATGTATGCCGAAGCCGGGCTCGACGCCGCCGGCATCGTCGCCGCCGCGCTCGGCGCTCTGGACAGCGCGAATCTCGAATCGGCCCGCCGCGCGTGACGGCGGGAACCGCAAGCAGGGAACGAACGTCGCCGTCGACCGGGAACGCGCGACGAGGCGGAGCGCGCAGTCTGATGCTCGGCGACGAGGACATCCGCGAATGGCCGAACCGCGCGGCGGGTTTCCGGATCGCCGCGGGCGGCATCGATTGGCACGTGCAACGTGCGGGCCGCGGCCCCGTGATCCTGCTGCTGCACGGCACGGGCGCGTCGACGCATTCCTGGCGGGGACTGCTGCCGATCCTCGCCGACCGTTTCGACGTGATCGCTCCCGATCTCCCCGGCCACGCCTTCACCTCGCCGCCGCCCGGCGGCGATCATTCCATGACGGCCTTCTCCCGGGCGGTCGGCGCGCTGCTCGACCGGCTGGAGGTGGAACCCGTGCTCGGCATCGGCCATTCCGCGGGCGCGGCCGTGCTCGCGCGGATGACGCTCGACGGGGTTCTGCATCCGAAGGCGCTCGTCGCGATCAACGGCGCGCTGCTGCCTTTCGGCCCCTATGCCGGCTCGACCTTCTCGACGGTGGCGCGCATGGTCGCCATGGCGCCGTTGCTGCCCTCGGTGATCGCCCGTTTCGTCGATGCGGGGACCGTCCGCAAGCTGCTCGCGGATACGGGCTCCAAGATCGACGCCGAAGGCCTGCGGCTTTACGCGCGGCTGTTCTCCGAACCCTCGCATGTCGCGGCCACGCTGCGCATGATGGCGATGTGGGACCTCGTCGCGCTGCGTCGCGACCTGCCGAAACTCGCCGCGCCGTTCCTCCTGCTCGCGGGCGCGGCCGACAAGACGATCCCTCCCGACGTTTCGGCGCGGGTCCGGGACATGGTCGCCGCGGGCCGGGTCGAAACGCTGCCCGGCCTCGGCCATCTCGCGCATGAGGAGGACCCCGCGGGCACGGCCGCCGCGATCCTCGCCTTCGCCGCAAGCCTCGACATCGCCGGAGACCGATCATGACCCGCCCGATCGATCATGACGGCGAGGTCCGCACCGTCGCGCCCGGCGCGGGCCCCCCACCCCATGCCGTCGTCATCGGCACGGGCTTCGGCGGCCTCGCCGCCGCGATCAGGCTCGGCGCGCGCGGCTATCGCGTCACCATGCTCGAGCGCCTCGATGCGCCGGGCGGGCGCGCCTATGTGCATCGGATCGACGGCTTCACCTTCGACGCCGGGCCCACGATCGTCACCGCGCCCTTCCTCTTCGAAGAATTGTGGACGCTGTGCGGCAAGCGCATGTCGGACCATGTCGAACTCCGCGCGATGGACCCGTTCTATCGGATCCGCTTCGACGACGGCTCCGTCTTCGACACCAACGGCGATCCGGAATTCATGCGCCGCGAGATCGGCCGCATGTCGCCCGGCGACGTCGAGGGGTACGAGCGGCTGCACGCCGCCAGTCACGACCGCTATCACTTCGGCTTCGAAGTGCTCGGCAACACGCCCTTCTCCTCCTTCGCCGCCATGGCGAAGGCGCTGCCGAAACTCGCGATGTTCCGCAGCGACCGCTCCGTCCATGCGATGGTGTCGTCCTATCTGAAGGATCCGCGCCTGCGCACGGCGCTCGGCTTCCATCCGCTGTTCATCGGCGGCAATCCGCTGACGATCACCTCGATGTACACGCTCATCTCGTCGCTCGAGCGGAAATGGGGCGTGCATTTCGCCATGGGCGGAACGGGCGCGCTGGTGAAGGGGCTCGCCGACCTCGTCGAAGGCCAAGGCTCGACGATCCGCTGCAACGCGACGGTCGCGGAAATCCTCGTCGAAAAGGGCGTCGCCAAGGGCGTCCGGCTGGAGAACGGGGAGGTGATCCGCGCGCAGCTCGTGGTCTCCAACGCCGACGTCGCCCATACCTACGGCAAGATGATCGCGCCGCAATGGCGCAAGCGCTGGACGGACCGGAAGATCGAGAAGACCGATTATTCCATGGGCGTCTTCGTCTGGTATTTCGGCACGAACCGCCGTTGGGACGAGGTGAAGCACCACACGATCGTGCTCGGACCGCGCTATGAAGGCCTGCTCGAGGACATCTTCAAGAACAAATATCTGGCCTCGGATTTCAGCCTCTATCTCTACCGCCCGACGGCCACCGACCCCTCCCTCGCGCCCGCGGGGTGCGATTCCTTCTACGCGCTGTCGCCCGTCCCGCATCTCGACTCGGGGACCGACTGGACGACGATGGCCGAGACCTATCGCGCCGCCGTGGAAGCCCGGCTCGAAGCCACGGTCCTGCCCGGACTGAAGGGCTCCGTCGTCGCCTCGCGCCTCACCCATCCCCTCGATTTCCAGAACCGCCTGCTCGCCTACAAGGGCTCCGCCTTCGGCTCCGAGCCGCGCCTGCTGCAAAGCGCCTGGTGGCGGACGCACAACAAGAGCGAAGACGTCGAAAACCTCTTCTTCGTCGGCGCGGGAACGCATCCCGGCGCCGGTCTGCCCGGCGTGCTGGCATCCGCCCGCATTCTCGAAAAGGAAATGCCCCATGCCGAAGTCTTCCGCTGAACCCCGTTCGGCGCGGCGGACGGAAGCGGCATCGGCGGCCGATTTCCGCATCTGCCGCGAGACGCTGCGTGCGGGGTCGAAATCCTTCTTCGGCGCGTCGCTTCTCCTGCCCGAGCGGCTGGCCGGCCCCGCCTCCGCCGTCTACGCCTTCTGCCGGATCGCCGACGACGCGGTCGATCTCGACGCCGACCCGCGCGCCGCTTTGGCGGATCTCCGCCTCAGGCTCGAAGCGGTCCATGCCGGGCGGCCGATGGCGCGCCCCGTCGACAGGGCTCTCGCCTCCGTCGTCGCCGATTTCGGCCTTCCGCGGGAATTGCCGGAAGCCCTGTTCGAAGGCTTCGAATGGGATCTCGACGGGCGGCGCTACGCCACGACCGAGGCCCTGCTCGACTATTGCGTCCGCGTCGCGGGGACGGTCGGCCTGATGATGGCCGTGCTGATGGGCGTGCGCGACCGCGAGCGGCTGACCGCCGCCTGCGATCTCGGCGTGGCGATGCAACTGACCAACATCGCACGCGACGTCGGCGAAGATGCGCGCAACGGCCGGATCTATCTGCCGCTGGACGCGCTCGCGGACGAAGGCATCGACCCCGACGCCTTCATGGCCGATCCGCGCCCCTCCCCCGCCCTGCTGCGGATCATCGGCCGCATCCTCGATCTCGCCGACCGCTTCTATCTGCAGGCGGAACCGGGAATCGCGGGCCTGCCGCTCGGCTGCCGGCCGGGTATCTATGCGGCGCGCTTCGTCTATGCCGGGATCGGCGACGAATTGAGGCGACAGGGACTGGATTCCGTCACGCGCCGCGTCCATCCGAGCGCGGCGAGGAAGGCCTTCCTGACGGGGCGCGCGCTGGCCGCCTCCGTGACGGGCATGCCGCGACGGACCGTCTCCGTCACCGTCGACGCGAGGGCGCTGCTCGACGCGTCCGCCGCCGCCCCGGTCCATGTCTGGCTCAGGCCGAAGACGGAGGCGCGGCTCGAAAAAGTGATCGACATGTTCGAAAGGCTTCAAGCGCGCGACCGTGCCCGCCAGGGAGGTCGCCGGCGTTCCGCCGGAGCGGCGTGATGGACGGATCCGCCTTCATCCTGATCGAGATCGTGATGGTCTTCGGCGGCTTCATCGCCTTCGCCCTGTATCAGATCCACGTGACGAAGAAGGCGATGCGCAAGCCGGACGAGGAGTGACGGGCCGCGAGGCGCGTCAGCCCCGTCGCGGCATCCGCCAGGGCAGCATCGCCTGCACGATCGGGTTCGCGAAGCGGGTTACCGACAGGCTCTCATGCACCGCGGTGACGTCGCGTCCGAACAGGCGCTGCTTCACCAGAGAGCGCGCATAGAAGGGCGTATCCTCCACCGTGGTGACGATGCCGGGTGCGGGCGCGGCCTCCGAGCGATAGGGCCGCTCCATCCGCCATCCGGTGCGCGGGCCGCGATGCATCGGCGGCGGGGCGATCTCCTCCGCACGGCCCGCGGAATCGAAGCGCAGCGCCAACGGCCAGGAGACGCCGCCGCGGTCGACGACGTCGTAGAAGACCACGGGTCCGTCGTCGAGAATGGCGCGCGACCACTGCCAGGAGAGGAAATCGGCGTCGACGGGGCGATCGCCCTCGTTGGTGTCCCAATAGGCCCGGCCGGTCCAGCTCATTCCCGGCGCGTCGAGATCGACCGAGATCCGGCAGGAGGGCGATACCGGCCGCCAGCGATGCCGCCCGCCCGCATCGAGCGCATAGGCGGTCTCGTAGAGGCGGTCGGGCGTGATTTCGATACGGCCCTTCACTTTCCGGAAGAAGGGCGTGCTGCGCTCCTCCACCTCGAGCACGAGCCGGTCGCCCTCGTAGAAGGCGCGGCTGGGGCCGATCCGGATCGCGTCGGGCGAGCGTTCGAGCGATCGCCTGCCGCGCTCGGTCATGGTCCAGCGCTTGCCGCCCTCGCCGAAGAGCACGACGTTGAACGCGCAGTGATTTTCCGGTGCGACCGCATCATAGCGGAGGCCCAGCCGGTAATAGGGGGAGAAGACGCTGCCGACGAAGACGATGACGGTGAGACCGTGCCGCTCGTCGTCGCTCAGCGCATCGACATACCACCAGAGATAGCCGCCCGAAGGGACGGGAGCATCGAAGCGAGGTCGGCCTTCACGGCGGAAGCGGCCCGTAGCCCCGACAGCGTCGCCATCGGCACGCCCGCCCCCGGATGCACGCTGCCCCCCGCGCAATACAGCCCCCGGAGCTTCGACCGGGCCGGAGCGCGGGAGATCGAGGCCGTCCATCCGTGGGAGGCCGGGCCGTACAGCGCCCCGCCCGTCGCCGGGAAGAGCCGCTCGAACTCCTGCGGCGTCGTGATCGTCTCGGCGATCGGTTCCAGCTCGAGCCCGCAGGTCGAGAGGAGATTGAAGAGGCGATCCCGGCATGAGCGGACCTCGTCGTCTGAAAGAGGGGAGACGTCGCCGAAAGGCGGCGCGTTCACGAGAAGAAGCAGTCGGTCGCGGGCGCGCGGCGCATCGTCGTCGAGACGATCCTGGGCGCAGACATAGACGGTGCCGCGGCGCGGCAGCCGGCGGCGGGTGAAGACGTCCTCGAATTCGGAGGCGTAATCGTCGTCGAAGAAGACGTTGTGCCGGACGAGCCCCATGCCCGACGTCTTCGCCGTCATGCACAGGACGAGCGCCGACAGCGAACGGTCGCCGTGCCTGGTGGGCGCGACCGCCGACGCGGCCGGAGAGCCGAGCAGGCCTTGGGCGAGGGCGTTCGCGTCGCCGCCGAACACGACGGCGTCGGCGCGGATCTCGTCGCCGTCCGCGAGGCGGACGCCGCGACAGACGCCGCCTTCCGCCAGAAGGGACGCGACGCCCGTGCCGCAGCGCAGCACCGCACCCTCGCGCTTCGCGAGATCGGCCATCGCCAGAGCGAGCGCATGCATGCCGCCCTTCACCGCGAGCACGCCCTGCATTTCGACGTCGGCGATCAGCATCAGGGTCGCGGGCGCGAGAAAGGGCGAGGACCCGGTATAGGTGGCGTAGCGCCCGAAAAGCGTGCGGAGCCGCGGATCGCGGAAGCGGCGTTCGAGCGCCGCCCAGAGGCTTTCGACGCGTCCGAGCCGCCACAATTCCTGCAGTCCCGCGACCCCGAGCGCGCCGATCATGTCCGGCACCGAGCGGCGATCGGACAGGATGAAGGGGCCTTCGAGCCGGCGGTAAAGCCGTTCCGCATCCGCCTTGAACGCGCGGAAGGCGAGCGCCTCGCGCGCGCCCGCGAAATCGCGGATCGCGGCCTCGGATGCGGCGGGATCGGCGAAGAGATCGAGCGCGGAACCGTCCGCCCAGCGGTGACGGGCGAGGATCGACAGCGGAACCGTCGGCACCGCATGGTCGAAATCGACGCCCGACGCTTCGAACAGGCCGCGAAAGACCCAAGGCATCGTGAGGACCGTCGGGCCGCCGTCGACATGTGCGTCGCCGACCGCGACCCGGCGCATCTTGCCGCCCGGCGCGGCTTCCTTTTCGACCACGGTCACGGCGAAACCGTCGCGCGCGAGCGCGATCGCGGCCGCCAAGCCGCCCATTCCCGCTCCGACGACGACGACGCGCGGCTTCATGCGGGGACCCTCGGAAGATCGAGGCTGCGGCCCGTCCAAAGGCCCCGCGCGTCATAGGGCACGAAACGCGCGAACAGGCTTTCGGAGAAATGCTCTTCGTCCTTGGCCGCCTTGATCGCTTCGAGATGCGGCCCGGAGCGGGCATAGGCGTTCATCGCGCCGATGTCGGACCAGATCGAGAAGGTCGCCTGCCGCAGCAGCGGCGCTTCGCCGAGCCCCGCCGTCAGCAGACAGCCCGGCGCATCTTCGACCGCGCGATGCGAGGGCGGCGCATGCCGCCAGAACCGGACGGCGCGCGAGGGGCGGACGGAACCGCGCGTGAGCGCCGCCACGGGGCCGTGCGGCGGCGCGGCGGTGATCGCGAAGGGCTCGCGCCCGGCCCAGCGCCCGCGCGCGGAGAAGGCGCGGAGCTTCACGCTGAAGAGCGAAGCCGCGCGGCGCGCATAGCCCGCAAGGCGGGGCGAATCGAGAAAGGCGTCGGCCGAAGCCTCGTCCGTGAAGGACAGGAACAGGCCGTGATGGGAAAAGCTCGGCAGAAGCCCGAAACCGCCGCCGCGGCCCGTCCCCAGGCTTTTCACGAAAACGAGGCCCGGCGTCGAGGCGAGAAGGCGCGGACCGAAGGCCAGCCGAAGGAATCCCTCCACCCGCGCCCGGCGCTTCCATTCGATCAGCACGAGCAGGCCGACCTCGCCCGACATCACCGTTCCTCACCATTCGTTTGACAGGACGCGTTGTTGTGTCCACTTTATTTGACATTCAGGTTGGAAAGCAAACCTGACATTCAGGTGGAGACGAGCATGGATCCCGCCGTCTGGATCGAAGGCAGCCTTGAATTCGCAGTGGCGGAGGCGGCCGGACCGGACTGTCCGCCCCTGTTGGCCGCGGCGATCCGCCACGCCGTATTCCCCGGCGGCGCGCGATTGCGCCCGCGTCTGTGCCTCGCCGTGGCCATGGCCTGCGGCAAGGGCGACCGGGACGCGGCGCTCGCGGCGGCATCCGCCATCGAGATCATTCACTGCGCGTCGCTGGTGCATGACGACCTGCCCTGCTTCGACAATGCGGAAACGCGGCGCGGCCGCCCCTCGGTGCAGGCGAAGTTCGGCCCGGCGCTGGCCGTGCTGGCGGGCGACGCCATGATCGTGCTGGCCTTCGAGACCTTGGCGCGCCGCCTCACCACGCGCCCGCAGGCGCTCGGCCGGCTCGTCACGATCGTGGGACGCGCGGCCGGAGCGCCCTACGGAATCACGGCCGGACAGGCCTTCGAATCGGAGACCGTGATCGACACGGCGCTCTATCACCGCGCCAAGACGGGCGCGCTCTTCGCCGCGGCCTCGGAGGCCGGAGCGGCCGCATGCGGCGCTCCGAGCACGCCCTGGCGCAATCTGGGCGCCTATCTCGGCGAGGCCTATCAGGTCGCCGACGACATCCGCGACGCGGCCGGCGACGAAGAGGAACTCGGCAAGCCGATCGGCGTCGACGCCAAGCTCGGCCGCCCGAACGCGGTGCGCGACATGGGCATTCCGGAAGCGATCCGGAAGCTCGACATCCTCGTGGAAGCCGCGATCGACTCGGTGCCTCCCTGCCCCGGTCGAGACCGGATGCACGAGCTGATCCGCCACGAAGCGAGCCGCTTCCTCCCTGAAAAGCTCGCCCGCCGCGCGGCCTAGCCATGGCGTCGGCCGAGTCCTTCTTCCGCCTGCGCGACCGGCTGATCGCCAGCCCGACCTTTCAGCGCTTCGCCTCCGTGTTTCCGCTCACGCGGCCGATGGCGCGTCGGGAAGCGTCGGCCCTGTTCGATCTCGTCGCGGGCTTCGTCTATTCGCAGACGCTGGCCGCCGCCGTGCGGCTGCGCCTGTTCGAACTCCTGCGTGACGGGCCTCTCGCCCTCTCCGACATCATGGCCAAGACGGATCTGCCGCGCGACGGGGCCGACCGGCTCATGAAGGCGGGCGTCGCGCTGCGCCTCTTCGCCCGCCGCGGCGAGGACCGCTACGGCCTCGGCATGCTGGGCGCGGCCATGCTCGGCAACCCCGGCGTGGGCGCCATGGTCGAGCATCATGCACTTCTCTACGACGACCTGCGCGATCCCGTCGCCCTGCTGCGGCACGGCGGGGAGACCGATCTTTCGCGCTATTGGGCCTATGCGCGCTCGAAGGATCCTTCCGAGCTCACCCGGGCGGAGGTCGATTCCTATTCCGCGCTGATGGCCGCATCGCAGACCCTCGTGCGCGACGAGATCCTCGACGCCTATCCGCTGTCCAAACACCGCGTGCTGCTCGATCTCGGCGGCGGCGACGGGGCCTTCGTGGCGGCCGCGGCGCAACGCAATCCGAAGCTCGAAGCGATGCTGTTCGACCTGCCGGCCGTCGCCGAAAGGGCGGGCGAGCGATTCGCACGGGAAGGACTCGCCGCCCGCGCCAGGGCCTTCGGCGGCGACTTCAAGGCCGACGCCGCGCCCGGCGGCGCGGACGTCGTGAGCCTCATCCGCGTCCTCTACGACCATGACGACGATTCGGCGGTCCGGATCCTGCGCACCGCCCGCGCCGCCCTGCCTCCGGGCGGGACGCTGCTGATCGGCGAGCCGATGGCCGACCTGCCCGGGGCGGAACGCGTCGGCCACGCCTATTTCGGCCTTTATCTGCTCGCGATGCGGGGCGGACGGCCCAGAAGCCCCGAGGATTTCCGCCCGCTTCTGCGCGAGGCGGGCTTCGCGACCATGCGCTCCGTGCCCACGCGCCGGCCTCTTTTGGCGGGCGTTCTCGTCGCCGCGTGACGGGCCGAAACAACAACCGTCCAATCAACTTTACACCCGAGTGTAATTTAGAATTGACATTTATGGCCGTCATGATTTTCTTAGCCTCGGAAAATTCCCGAGAAGAGGTTCAGGATCCGTGTCCGCCGCCAACACCCTTGCCGTGGTCATCGAAGCGCCGGAGCGCCTTGCGCTCGCGCCGGTGACCCTGCTGCCCGCAGGCGTCGACGACGTGCTCGTCGACGTCGAGTGGAGCGGCATCAGCACGGGCACCGAACGGCTTCTGTGGTCGGGGCGCATGCCGCCCTTCCCGGGCATGGGCTACCCTCTCGTCCCCGGATACGAAACCATCGGCCGCATCGCCGACGCTTCGGGTGCGGCGCGCTCGCGCATCGGCGAACGCGTCTTCGTCCCCGGCTCGCGCGGCTTCGCGGATGTCCGCGGCCTGTTCGGCGGCGCCGCGGGGCGGCTCGTCGTCCCGGCCGCCAAGGCCGTTCCGATCGAAGAGACGCTCGGCGAGAACGCCGTCCTCCTCGCGCTCGCCGCCACCGCGCGCCATGCCGCGGTTGCGGGCGAGCTTCCCGAACTGATCGTCGGCCACGGCGTGCTCGGCCGGCTCCTCGCCCGGGTCGTCCTCGCCCTCGGCGGCGCGCCGACGGTGTGGGAGACGAACCCCGCACGCCGCGACGGCGCATCCGGCTACACGGTCCTCGATCCGGCCGACGACGTCCGCAGGGACTATCGCAGCGTCTGCGACG
>CAYNUN010000006.1:0-18452 GCA_964400345.1 uncultured Methylobacteriaceae bacterium | reverse complement strand
CCGTCATGGCCGAGGATCGCGCGCACCCGCCCTTCCACTTCGTCGAGCACGATGTCCGGCACGCGTTCGATGCGCCGCGCACCGCGATTCTGCAGATCCACGGCCCGCAACTGATGGCAGAGCACGACGCCTTGGGTCTCGGTTCCGCAACCCGTCAGCGGCACGGCGAAGCCCGCATTCCGGGCGAAGCTCCCGCCCGTCGTGATCGGTGCGACGATCGGCGTGCCCAAGCGGTTGAACGCGTCGACGGAGAGGATCAGGACGAAGCGGCGGCCGGCCTGCTCCCGGCCCGTCGTCGGGTCGAGTCCGACATGCCATATCTCGCCGCGCTTCATGCGTCGCGCTCGCGGCCGATGTCGGGCATGTCGTACCAGTCGCGATCCTCGCCCTCGATCCGCGCATCGAGATCGCATTGCGCGACGAGGTCCTCGATCCGGTAGCGGGGCTTCGAGCGCTCGGGAACCGCGACGAGGCGTCCGTCCTCGACGGTGAGGGACAGGGTGGAGCGTTCGCCGATCGCGAGTTCTTCGGCCGTCGCCTTGGGAATCGCGAACATCAGCGACCCCCCGACCTTGCGGACCGACGTCGTGCGGCTGACGGACATGACGGCCTCCCGAACTTCAAAATTATATTCCAGTATAACACGATGCCGCGCCATGCGCGACCTCTCACGCCGCGCGCAGTTCGCGTCCGTCCTCGCCCGCGATACGGGTCTCCACGATCACGCCCGGCGTGGTCGGGCCTTCGAAGCGGACGGGCGCATAGCCTTCCGTGCGGCCCGTGCCGCCGCGCTCCACCAGCACGCGATGCGTCCGGCCGACCTGTTCGGCCAAATGGCGGCGCAGCGCCGCGTCGCCCGCCTCGCGCAACCGGCGCGCGCGCTCCTTGATCACGTCGCCCGGAACCTGCGGCATGCGGGCGGCGGGCGTTCCCGGACGCGGCGAAAACGGGAACACGTGCAGATGCGTGAGCCCGCATTCCTCCACGAGATCGAGCGAACGGGCGAACATCGCATCGTCTTCCGTGGGGAAGCCCGCGATCACGTCGGCGCCGAAGACGATGTCGGGGCGCAGCGCCCGCACCGTCCCGCAGAAACGGATCGCGTCGTCGCGCAGATGGCGGCGCTTCATGCGCTTGAGCACCATGTCGTCGCCCGCCTGCAGCGAGAGATGCAGATGCGGCATCAGCCGCGGCTCCGTCGCGATCGCGTCGAGGAGATCGTCGTCGGCTTCGACGGAGTCGATGGAGGAGATGCGCAGCCGCGGCAGATCGGGCACGTGGCGCAGAACGGCCTTCACCAGCATCCCGAGCTTCGGCGCGCCGGGCAGATCGGCTCCCCAGCCCGTGAGATCGACGCCGGTCAGCACCACTTCCGCATGGGTTTCGGCCAGCCGCGCGATCTGCTCGACGACCGCGCCCATCGGCGCGGAGCGGGAGTTTCCGCGCCCGTAAGGGATGATGCAGAAGGTGCAGCGATGGTCGCAGCCGGTCTGCACCTGCACGAAGGCCCGGGTGCGGCCTTCGAAACCCTCGAGCATATGCGGGGCCGTCTCGCGCACGGCCATGATGTCGGCCACGCGGACGCGTTCGGTGTCGAGGCTCGGATCGGCGAGCGCCGCCCAGATCTCGGGCTTCGTCTTTTCGGCATTGCCGAGCACCCGCTCGACCTCGTCCATCGCGGCGAAGCGCGCGGCTTCGACCTGCGCGGCGCAGCCCGTCACCACGATGCGCGCTTCGGGCCTTTCGCGCTTCAGCCGGCGGATCGCCTGCCGCGCCTGCCGGCTCGCTTCGCCCGTGACGGCGCAGGTGTTGACGATCACGAGGCCCTCATGGCCCGCCGCGATCGCTTCGCGCCGCATGGCTTCGGACTCGACCGCATTCAGGCGGCAGCCGAAGGTCACGACCTCGACGCTCATCCCGAAACGCCCGCGAAGACGGCGGGCGCGAAGACGCCCTCATGTTCGAGTTCGACGGGCCCCGTCATCAGCACGTGATCGTCCGACGTCCGCCACCGGATCATGAGATCGCCGCCCGGCAGCGAGACGCGCACGTCCCGGCCCGTGAGCCTGCGGCGCGCCGCCGCCACCGCCGCCGCGCAGGCCGCCGAACCGCAGGCGAGCGTGAGACCCGCCCCCCGTTCCCACACGCGCAGGATCATCGAGTCCCGGTCGAGCACCTGCGCGACCGAGATGTTGGCGCGTTCCGGAAACAGCGGATGATGTTCGAGCATCGGCCCGATCCGCGCGAGATCGATCGCCTCCGCATCCGCGACGAAGAACACCGCATGCGGATTGCCCATGTTCACGACCGCGGGCGTATGCATCACCGGCCTGTCGGCCGGGCCGACATTCAGCTCGATGCCGCGCGTGTCCGCGAATTCCTCCGACAGCGGGATCTCGTCCCAGCGCAGACGCGGCGCGCCCATGTCGACGGTGAAGGCGAAGGCGCTTTCGCGGCGGCAGACGAGCAGGCCCGCATCCGTCTCCAACAGGCAGTCGTCGCGCGTCGTGCCCTTCAGGAGCGCCCAGGCCACGCAGCGCGTGCCGTTGCCGCAGGCGCCGGAGGGCGAGCCGTCGACGTTCAGGATGCGCATGAAGGCGTCGGTGCCGGGGGTCTTCGGGTCGTGCAGCACCATCAGCTGGTCGAAATGCGAGCCCGGCGCGGCGGCGATCGCGCGCGCCTCTTCGGGCGAAACCTCGATCGCGGTCCCGCGCAGGTCGAGAACGACGATCGCGTTGCCGGCGCCGTTCATCTTCAGAAAGGGGCGATGCGCGAGAAGGCTCATGGTTTCACCGCGGGCGGGGACGCGCCCGATATAACGTCCGCGGCCGAAAACGCGAGTCCGGCTCTCGACCATGCCGCCCCCGAAGCCCTATCGTCATGACTGCGTTCGCGCGATTCGCGCCTCGCGAGGAGCGTCCCGATGCCCCGCTGCGGATCCTTGTCCCTGTCCTGCGTCGCCCTGTTCGCGGCGGCGCTCGTCCTTCCCGGCCCGGCCTCGGCGCAGGCCCGGAGCCCGATCCCCGTGGAAAGCCGCGATCTGCCGCCCCCCGCGGCCGAATCGCCGCCCGCGCCCCCGCAGACGGCCCCCGCGGCCCCTCCGGCCCCGCCCGCAATCGTTCTGCCCGCTCCCGTCGAGCCCGCCCCCGCCCCGCCGCAGGCCGCGACGGCCCCTCCCGCCGCCGCACCGCGCACGCTGTCCCTGATCGCGCCGCCGCCCGTCGATCCCATGGTCCCCGATCAGGTCACGATGGTCTCCAAGCCCGCGCTGGTGCTGAAGGGCGAGTCGAGCTGGGAGGAGGGCTACGAGCGCCTCCGCACCGCCTTCCGCATCCTCGACGCGGAGGCGGCGAAAGCGGGGCTCCCGGTCACGGGCCGTCCCGTCGCCCTCTTCGTCGATACCGACGATCAGGGCTTCCGCTACGAGGCGCTGCTTCCCGTCGAGAGCCTGCCGTCGCAGCGGCCCGCGGCCCTGTCGCCCGAAGTCCGGCTCGGCGCGACGCCCGAGGGCCGCGCCGTCCGCTTCGTGCATCAGGCGGCCTATGAGGAGATCGACAGCACCTATGAGGCGATCACCGCCTATCTCGACCTCAAGGGCATCGACGTGAAGGACACGTTGATCGAGGAATATGTCGAACTCGGCGCCGACGCCTCCGACGGCGCCATCGAGATCAACATCTACGTCCAGCCGCGCAAATGACCTCGTGATGCGAGCGACCTCGTGATTCCGTCCCCTCGCCTCCGCATCGCGGCGATCCCCGCCGCCTCCGCCGTCCTGTTCGATCTCGACGGCACGCTGACCGATCCGAAGGAGGGCATCACGAAGTCGATCCAGCATGCCCTGCGCGCGCTGGGGCGCCCGGTCCCGCCGATGGAGGAGCTTCTCTGGACCATCGGCCCGCCGCTGCGCTGGAACTTCGTGCGCCTTCTCGGCTCCGAGGACCTCGCCGACGAAGGCGTGCGGCTCTATCGGGAACGCTTCGGCACGGTCGGCCTGTTCGAGAACGCCGTCATCCCCGGCATTCCGGACCTGCTCGACCGCCTCGTCGCGGAGGGCCGCAGGCTCTTCGTGGCGACCTCCAAACCCCATGTCTATGCGACGCGGATCGTCGAGAAATTCGGCCTCGCCGACCGTTTCCTGCATGTCTACGGCTCGGAGCTCGACGGCACGAACGCCGACAAGCGCGATCTCCTGCGCATGATCGTGCGGCGCGAAGGGCTCGATCCCGCCCGCAGCGTGATGATCGGGGACCGCGAACACGACGTGATCGGCGCACGGAACTCGGGCATCGCGACCATCGGCGTGCGCTGGGGCTACGGCTCGGACGAGGAGCTGATCGAGGCGGGCGCGGCCGTGCTCGTCGACCGCCCCGAGGAGATCGGCGCGCTTCTCGCCGAAGCGGGGCCCTTCAGCCCGCCCACACCTGTCCCGGACGCATCGCGATGAAGCGGCGTTCGGAGAGGCCGTGCCGACGTCGCGCCTCCTCCAGCGCGGCGGGCGGCCGGTCGATGCCTTCGTCGGTGAGCCTGAACGTCCCCCAATGATGGCCGAGCGCGACGGGCGCGCGCAGGATCTTGGCGATCCGCACCGCCTCGTCCGGATCGACATGCTGATCCTTCATGAACCAGCGCGGCTCATAGGCCCCGATCGGCAGGCAGGCGAGCCGGATGCGCGGATGCCTGCGCGCCCAGCCTTCGAACACCTTGCCGTCGCCGAATCCCGTATCGCCCACATGGGCGATCGTGCCGCCGGGCGTCTCGATCATGAAGGCGGCCCACAGCGCCTCGCGGCGGTCGAACAATCCCCGCGCCGACCAATGCAGGCATTCCTCGAAATGCACGACGACGCCGTCGCCGAGCGGGACGCGCGCGCCCCAATCATGCGTCTCCGCGACGATCTCCGGTATGGCGGCCTTCATGATCGCGTCGTTGCCGAGCGGCGTGACGATGCGCGGCCGATGCGCGGCCCAGAGCCGGCCCAGCGTCGTCACGTCGAGATGGTCGTAATGATTGTGCGTGACGAGAACCACGTCGATCGGCGGCAGGTCCTCGAAGGCGATGCCGGGCGCGTTCACGCGCTTGGGTCCCGCGAAGGGCAGGGGCGAGGCGCGCTCGGACCAGACCGGATCGACGAGGATGTTCAGCCCCGCCGTCTGGTAGAGGAACGAGGCGTGGCCGACATGCACCACGCGCAGCGCGGCTCCCGTCACCCGTTGCGGCGGCGCGTCGCGATAGGGAGAGGGGGCGGCGTCGGGCCATGCCTCCTTGCCCTCCGAGGCGAAGCGCCAGCGCATCAGGTCGCCGAAGGACTTCATCGTCGGCCGGCCGGGATTGAAGAAGATCCGCCCGTCGAAATGGTCGGAGACCGGACCGCAATAATAGGAATTGCAGCCCGTCTTCGCCGATGATCCGCCCGCCACTGCGGCGAGCCCGACGGAGGAGAGAAGGCGCAGCAGGAAACGTCTGGTCATCGCGGGCAATGTGGAGACGGCGACCGCGGCGTCAAGCGGCCTCGTCCCGTTCGTCCTCCTCGAAAGCCCCGCTTCTATTCGCGCCGGAGGAGGCGGTCGACGATCACGTCGGCCCAGAAGCTCGATTTGAAGTCCCGTTGGAGCGCCTCGGGATCATAGACGTCCCGGACCCAGGTCTCGAAATCGAGGCCCTTCGCCTCGCCCTGGTCGCGGTAGAGTTCGAAGAAGCGGTCGAGAACGCCCGTCTTCGAAAAGCGGAAATGGCCGTAACGGGCCGAAAGCTGCCCCAAGGCCTCGTCCGCGGTCCGCCCTTCATGCAGCAGCAGATACAGCGCCGAGGCGAAGCCCGCACGGTCCGCGCCCGACTTGCAATGGACGAGGACGGGATATTCGAGCCGCGCGAAGAAGGCGCGGGCGCCGAGCATCGTCTTCTTGTCCGGTGCGCCGCGGGAGCGCACGAACAATTCCTCGAGCACCATCCCGCATTCTTCGACGGCCTCGCGCTCGAGCGGCCAGGAGCCGTATTCGCGCCCGCCGCGCAGATTGACGACGGTACGCACGCCCTTCGCCGCGATCGCGCGGATCTGATGCGGCGCGGGCTGAGCGGCGCGCCAGAACCCGTCGGAGACTTGATGCAGATTGAGATAGACCAGCCGGAAGATGCCGTGATCCGTCAGCACCATATTGATCCAGGCGCGGACCCGTCGCGGGCGCTTGGTCAACGGCCGGTTCCACCGCTCGATGCGGGCGGCGCGCGCGGCACGCGCGGCGCGGCGGTCGCGACGAAAAAGGTTCAGCATATGCACCCGCATGAAATGACGCGGACGATCTAGCAGAGGCGCGGCGGTCCGAGCAAGCGCGGCACGGGGCTGTTCAAAAAAGAGGCAATCGTTTACGGAGCCGTCGAACTCGATCGCGGCGGTTCTCCATGGCCCTCACCGACATCCTGATCCTGATCGCCGCGGGCTTCACCGCGGGCGCGGTGAACGCCATGGCGGGGGGCGGGACCTTCTTCACCTTTTCCGGCCTCACCATGACGGGGCTGTCGCCCGTCGCGGCGAGCGCGACCAGCGCGGCGATCCTGACGCCTTCGAACCTCGCCAGCGTCGCGGCCTATAGGCCGGAGATCCGGCGCTACGGACGGCGCTACATGCTGCTCGCCGCGGCGAGCGCGGCGGGCGGCGTGCTCGGCGCGCTTCTGCTGCTCGTCACGCCCGCCGCGACCTTCAAATCCCTCGTCCCCTGGTTCCTCGGCTTCGCCACGATCCTCTTCGCCGCAGGCCCCGTGCTCGGCCGCGGCATCGATCGTCTTGCCTCGGCCCCGGGTTCGACGGCGCGCCGCCGGGCGGGCATCGTCATGCAGTTCGTCGTATCGATCTACGGCGGCTATTTCGGCGCGGGCATGGGCATCATCATGCTCGCCGCGCTCTCTCTGGCGGAGGGCGACGACTATCACTTCGTCAACGCCGCCAAGAATCTCTGCGCGCTCCTGATCCAGGGCGGCGCGCTGATCCCGCTGATCCTCGCGGGCATCATCTCCTGGTGGCCGCATTTCGTGATCGCCACGGTCGCCGCGGCGATCGGCGGCTGGCTCGGGGTCGGGCTCGCGCGGCGCATCCCGCTGCCCGTCATCCGCGCGACGGTGGTGGTCGCCGGCACGCTCCTCACGCTGCATTTCGCGCTGAGGGCTTAGGCGTCTGCCGAAAGTCGTTCTTGCGGGCGGCGTCCGGCGTCCCTAAAGAGGCGCGGAGCGAAGCCTCAGCAGCAGAAGAAGACGGTGACATGAACCTCGACGCCCTCAAGGTCGGCAAGAACCCGCCCCACGAAGTGAACGTCGTCATCGAAGTGCCGATCGGCGGCGAACCCATCAAATACGAGATGGACAAGGAGTCGGGCGCGCTGGTCGTGGACCGCTTCCTCTACACCTCGATGCGCTATCCGGGGAATTACGGCTTCATCCCGCACACGCTGTCGGACGACGGCGACCCCTGCGACGTGATCATCGCCAACACCCGCGCGATCGTGCCGGGCGCGGTCATGAGCGTGCGGCCCGTGGGCGTCCTTCTGATGGAGGACGAGGGCGGCGGCGACGAGAAGATCCTCGCGGTGCCCGCGCCCAAGCTCACCCGGCGCTACGAGAACATCCACAACTACACCGATCTGCCCTCGATCACGCTCGAGCAGATCCAGCACTTCTTCGAGCACTACAAGGATCTCGAACCCGGCAAATGGGTGAAGGTCGTGCGCTGGGGCTCGGCCGAGGAGGCGCATGCGCTGATCCTGCAGGGCATGGAGCGCGCCAAGGCCGCCAAGGCGGGCAAGTAAGCCCGTCCTTCGGAGCCCCGCTCCCGCTTCGATCCGCGTCGTGATGCCCGGGCTCGTCCCGGGCATTCGCGTCTTCGGCGCGCGAGCCGCCCGGTTTCCGCGTCTGCGGCCTTGCTCCGGGCGCGATCAGGGCCATTCTGTCATCCCGATTCGTCGCTCGGAGACCGCGCCGTGAGCACCTGCCGGATCAAGGTTTTCCGGACCGCATTCGCGGCCTTGGCCCTTCTCGTCCTGCTGATCCCGGCCGCCTTCGCGCAGGATCCGCCGAACGCCTTCCGCGCGCAGCTCGAAGCCTTCCGGCTCGAACTCGGCCAGATCGAGGCGGGCGTCGAGAACCGCGACGTTCCGGACGCGCATCTGGCGGCGATGCGGCGGCGCGCCACCGAGATCGCGATGGATCTGCGCGGCATCGCCGACGACGCCGCGCCGCGGGCGGAAGCTCTGCGCGCGCGCTTGCGCGAACTCGGCCCCAAGCCCGACGACAAGGCCCCGGCGGAAAGCGCCGAACTCGCGCGGGAGCGCGAGGAGCGCGACCGGGCGCTGCAGGAGGCCGACGAAACCGTGCGCCTCGCGCGCCGGCTGATCGTTCAGGCGGATCAGGTCATCGCCTCGATCGCCGACAAGCGGCGCTCGATCTTCACCGAAAATCTGTTCCGCCGTTCGACGGCGCTCGTATCGCCCGGCCTGTGGATCGACGTCGCGCGCAATCTGCCGACCGACGCCGCGGCGACGGTCACCATCTTCCGCGATGCGGCCTCGCGCGCCGTCGGCCGCATCGGCGCGGCGGGCGGCGCGGCCATGGTCGCGGGCGTCGTGCTCGTCCTGTTCGCGGCCGCGGCGGGGCGCAGGGCGGCCGACCGGATCATCAAGAACCGCCTGCGGCGGCCGGATGCGCTCACCCGGCCGTCGGCGGCCCTCGCGCTCGCCGCGGCGGGCTTCGGCGTGCCCGCGACCGCGGCCTTCCTCGTCCACCAGATCGTCACGGGCAGCGGCGTCCTGCCGCCGCGGCTCGAACCCGTCCTGATCGCGATTCTGGGCGGCTTCGTCTTTCTGGGCCTGATCCGCGGTCTCGCCGAGGGCATTCTCGCGCCCGGCCGGCCCGAATGGCGCATGGCGCCCGTCGACGAGGAGCGGGCCGCGCATCTCACCGCCTTTCTGACGCGCACGGCTCTTCTGCCCGTCTTCGGGCGCGTGTTCGAGACGCTGTTCCAAGCCATCGCGGCGGGTCTTCCGCTCACGCTGGCGACGCGCGGCTTCTTCGTGATCCTCATCGCCGTCGCGATCCTGCGCGAGATCCGCGGCGGCGCGGGCCACGCGACGGGCGAAACGGCGGGCGCGGCGGTCAAGGAGGGCGCGTCGGCGGGTCTGCTGCGCACGGCGCTGTGGCTCGCGCTCCTGCCCGCCGTCGGCGCGGCGCTCGTCGGCTACGTGTCCCTCGCCTCCTTCCTCATCGACCAGCTCGTCTGGACGGGCCTCGTCCTCGCCGTGTTCATGCTTCTCCTGCGCCTCGCCGATGCGGCGATCGGGGCGGCGATCGAGCCGGACGGGCGGGCGCTGCCCGTTCTGCAGACCTCGCTCGGCGTGACGCGGCGCGCGCTGCGGCAGATCGGGGTGCTGCTCGCGGGCTTCGCGCGGCTGTTCCTCGGCGGGCTCGCGGTGCTGCTCGTGCTCGCGCCCTGGGGCATCGAGTCGGGCGACCTCCTGTTCTCGCTGCGCTCGGCGCTGTTCGGTTTCAGGATCGGCGACGTCACCATCTCCTTCGCCACCGTGTTCATCGCCGCGGCCTTCCTCGCGGGCGGCATCCTGCTGACCCGCGGCGTCCAGAAATGGCTGAAGACGCGCTTCCTCCCGCAGACCGAGATGGATGCGGGGCTGAAGAATTCGATCACGACCGGCATCGGCTATGTCGGCGTCATCGCCGCCGCGGCGGTGGCGCTGTCGAGCCTCGGCCTCAGCCTCGACAAGGTCGCCATCGTGGCGGGCGCGCTGTCGGTCGGCATCGGCTTCGGCCTGCAGTCGATCGTCAACAATTTCGTCTCGGGCCTGATCCTTCTGTGGGAACGCACGATCCGCGTCGGCGATCTCGTCGTGGTCGGGTCCGATCAGGGCTATGTCCGCCGCATCAACGTGCGCTCGACCGAGATCGACACCTTCGACCGCGCCACCGTGATCGTCCCCAATTCCAACCTCGTTTCCGGCGTGGTGAAGAACCGCGTCTACACCGACCGGACGAGCCGCGTGCAGGTGCCCGTGCCGCTGCCGCGCGAGATCGATCCGGACCGCGTCGTGCAGGTCCTGCGCGACGCCGCCGAAGCGCATCCCGACGTGCTCGAGGATCCGCCGCCGCGCGTCTTCCTCAAGGCCATCGGCGGGTCCTCGCTCGATTTCGAGCTCGTCTGCTTCGTCGCGGAGGTCGACATCGCGGCCCGCGTCACGAGCGACCTGAATTTCGCGATCTGGCGCAAGGTCCGCGAGGACGGCCTTCTGCCCGCCCCGCCGCGCTCCGAAGCCGCGGTCGAGATCACCAAGGAGATCGAGGTGCGCGTCACCCGCGACGGCGACGACGAAGCGGAGCGCGCGCGATGAGCCGCCTCCCCGCCTCCGGCCGGGCCCTCGCGCTCGGCGCCGCGCTGATCGCGGGCCTCGCCGCCTGCGCGCCGCCGCGCGAAACCGTGCGGACCGAGCCCGGCGGCCTCTACGGCCGCCTCGACGCGCCGGGCGTCCGCTTCGAGGAGGGCGCGGCGATCTCGCTCGTCAACGCCTATCGGGCGCGGCACGGCCTGCCCCCGCTGACGCCGGACGCCGCCCTCTCGACGACCGCGCGCGAACAGGCGACGCGGGCGGGCCGGGAGGATCGCTCGGTCTTCGGCGAGGTGCCCGACCTCACCGGGCCCGGCGGAAGCGGCCTTCGCCTCTCCGCCGGCTATCTGACCACCGCCGAGGCCTTTTCCGGCTGGCGCGACGCGCCCCCGCACCAACGCGCGATGCTCGACCCCGCCGCGCGGCGGATCGGCGTCGCCGCGGTGCATGTGCCCGGTTCAAAATACCGGGTCTATTGGGCCGTCGCGACGGCGCGCTGAACCTTCCCCGGCTTTCATGCGTAGGGAGTGCGACCCGATCTCGCCTTTTCGGGGCGGATGAGCATACTCGCGCCATGAACCTGCTTCGTCTCTATGCCCGTGTCCTGGGCCTTCTCGGCCCGGAGATGCGTCTCGGGCTTCTGCTTGCGGCGGCCAACGTCGCGCTTGCGGTCGCGCAATTCGCCGAGCCCGTCCTGTTCGGGCGGATCATCGACATGCTGACCGGCCTCCAAGGGGGCGCCGGAAGTCTGGACTGGCCGCGCTTCACGATGCTCGTCGCGTTGTGGATCATGTTCGGCCTGTTCACGATCGGCGCGGGGGTCTTCGTCGCCCTGCATGCCGACAGGCTGTCGCATCGCCGCCGGCTCGCGACCATGGCCACCTATTTCGAGCACGTCCTCACGCTGCCCCTGTCCTTCCACGCCAACGTCCATTCGGGGCGGGTGCTGAAGGTGAAGCTCGAAGGCGCGAACGCGCTGGCCTGGATCTGGCTGTCCTTCTTCCGCGAGCATTTCGCGGGCTTCGTCCTGCTCATCGTGCTGCTGCCCTTCACGATGGTGCTCAATTGGCGGCTCGGCTCGCTGCTGATCGGCCTGCTGCTGCTCTTCGCCGTCCTGACGCTGCTCGTGATGCGCAAGACCGAGGAGCTGCAGGGCACCGTCGAGCGCTACCACACCAATCTCGCCGAACACGCCGCCGACACGCTCGGCAACGTGCCCGTCATCCAGAGCTTCACGCGCGTCGAGTCCGAAGCGGTCGCGATGCGCAACATCATCCGGCAGCTGCTCGAAGCGCAGATCCCGGTGCTGTCCTGGTGGGCGCTGGCCGCGGTGGTGACGCGCGCCTCCGCGACGCTCACCGTGCTCGTCGTCTTCCTGCTCGGCACCTGGCTCAATTTCCGCGGCCTCGCCACGGTCGGCGAGATCGTCAGCTTCATGAGCCTCTCGACCATGCTGATCGCGCGCATGGAGCAGATCGTCAGCTTCGTGAACCATCTGTTCCTGCAGGGGCCGAAGATCGCCGAATTCTTCGAGATCCTCGACACCGTCCCCGTCGTGCGCGACGCCCCGAACGCGCCGGACATCGGCCGCGTGCGCGGCACGGTCCGCTTCGAGAACGTCAGCTTCTCCTATGACGGCAAGTCCTCGGCGGTCGCCGACGTCACGGTCGACGTGAAGGCGGGCGAGCGGGTGGCGTTGGTCGGCGCGACGGGCTCGGGCAAATCGACCACGCTCGGCCTGCTGCACCGCGCCTTCGATCCCCAGTCGGGCCGCATCCTCGTCGACGGCAAGGACATCCGCGACGTCACCCTCGTCTCCCTGCGCCGCAATATCGGCGTGGTCTTTCAGGAGCCGATGCTCTTCGCCCGCTCCATCGAGGACAATATCCGCGTCGGCCGTCCCGATGCGCCCGCGGAGGAGGTGCGCCGCGCCGTCGAACGCGCGCAGGCCGCCGAATTCGTCGACCGTTCTCCCGACGGGCTCGGGACCATCGTGGGCGAACGCGGCCGTTCGTTGTCCGGCGGCGAGCGCCAGCGCCTGTCCATCGCGCGCGCGCTCCTCAAGAACCCGCCGATCCTGATCCTCGACGAAGCCACCTCCGCGCTCGACGCCGGCACCGAGGCGAAGCTTCAGTCCGCGCTCGACGAGGTCATGCAGGGCCGCACCACCTTCGTCATCGCGCATCGTCTCTCCACGGTGCGCGACGCCGACCGCATCCTCGTCTTCGACAAGGGCCGCATCATCGAATCCGGCACCTTCGACGAACTGGTCGCCCAAGGCGGCCGCTTCGCCGAATTGGCCCGCGCCCAGTTCATGACGAAGGACGAAGCGCCCGCGACGACCGAATGAGCCCGTTCACTCCGCCGGGCGGCGACGCCCGAGCGGCGTGATGCGCAGCGCGGCGATGCGGTTCTTCGATTTGCGCAGCACTTCGAAGCGGAAGCCGTGGAAGGTGAAGACCTGTCCCGCATCCGGGATCGTGCGGGCCTCATGGATCACGAGGCCCGCGATCGTGGTCGCCTCCTCGTCGGGCAGCGCCCAATCCATCGCGCGGTTGAGGTCGCGGATCGGCACGGCCCCGTCGACGCGCACACCGCCGTCGGGTTGCGGGCGCAGGCCCTGCACCGCCACGTCGTGCTCGTCCTTGATGTCGCCGACGATCTCTTCGAGGATGTCCTCGAGCGTCACGAGGCCCATCACCTCGCCGTATTCGTCCACGACGAGCGCGAAATGCGTCTTGCGCGCGAGGAAGGCGCGCAACTGGTCGGGCAACGAGGTGGTGTCGGGCACGAACCAGGGATCGCGCGCGAGCGCCCGCACGTCGACCGCGGCGGCGTCCCCCTTCGCCGCATCGAGCGCGCGCAGCAGATCCTTCGCATGCAGCACGCCCACGATGTCCTCCGAGGAGCCCGACCAGAGCGGCAGGCGCGTATAGGGCGAGGCGAGCACCTCGCGCACCAGCTCCTCGGGCGGCAGATCCGCCGAAATGGTCCGCATCTTGGTGCGGTGGACCATCACGTCGGAGACTTCCAGTTCCGACAGATCGATCAGGCCGCCCAGCATGTTGCGGGCCTCGGTCTCCACGCCGCCCTCGCGATGGAGGAGGGCCACCGCCCCGCGCAGTTCCTCCTGCGCCGACAGGATCGGCTGATTCTCGCCGATCCTGATGCCGAAGGGGCGCAAGGACAGCCGCACGACGATCTCGACGCCCGCCGCGAGCGGCCCGAGCAGAGCGACGCACCAGGAGGCGGGACGCGCCAGCAGCAGCGCCGTCCGGTCGGGCGCGGTCACCGCCACGGTCTTCGACGCGACCTCCGAAAAGACGACGATCAGCGCCGCCGTCACGAGCGTCGCATGGACCACGCCGCTCGCCCCGAAAAGCTCCATGAGCACGCTCGTGGCGAAGGCCGAGGCCCCGATGGTGACGATGATCTTGCCGATCAGCATCGCCCCGATCAGCCTTTCACGGGCGAGGAGCAGCCGGTTCACGATCCGTGCGCGCGGATCGCCGCCGTTTTCGAGCGCATGCATCCGCGACTGCGAGGCCGCGGTCAACGCCGCTTCCGCCGCCGAGCAGAAGGCCGAAATCGCGAGGCAGAGCAGTACGATCGCCGAAGCGATCCAAGGACTGCGGGTGAGGCCGAAATCGTCCATCGCGTGTTCAGCGGATCCCGGGGGCGAGCGCGTCGTCCAGATAGGCCCGGACGTCCTCGACCGGAACGCCCCGCGCGATGAAGCTCTTCCCGATCCCTTCCGCGAGGATGAAGGTCAGCGCGCCGCGCTTCACCTTCTTGTCCTGCGCCATGGCGTCGAGGATGTCGGCGGCCCCGGCGTTCCAGCCGGGGATCATGGTCGCGCGCGTCGGCAGGCCCACGGCCTCGATATGCCGTTCGACCCGCACCGCGTCCTGGCCGGAGCAGCGGCCGAGCCGTGCGGAAAAGCGGAACGCGTCGCACAGGCCGATCGCGACCGCCTCGCCATGCACCAGACGCGCGCCGTCATAGGCGGCGATCCGCTCATAGGCATGCCCGAAAGTATGGCCGAGATTGAGCAGCGCGCGGTCGCCCTCCTCCTTCTCGTCGCGCAGCACGACCGCCGCCTTCGCCTCGCAGCTCTTGCGGATCGCATGAGTGCGGGCCGCGCCGCCCGCGAAGACCGCGCGGTGGTTCGCCTCCAGCCAGTCCCAGAAGTCGTGATCGCCGATCAGCCCGTATTTGGCGACTTCGGCATAGCCCGCGCGGAATTCGCGCTCGGACAGCGTGTCGAGCGCGTCCGTATCCGCGAGCACGAGGATCGGCTGGTGGAAGGCGCCGACGAGATTCTTGCCGAAGGGCGAATTGATGCCCGTCTTGCCGCCGACGGAGGAATCGACCTGCGCCAGCAGCGAGGTCGGAATCTGGACGAAATCCATGCCGCGGCGGACGGAGGCCGCGACGAAGCCCGCGAGATCGCCCACCACGCCCCCGCCGAGCGCCACGACGAGATCGCCGCGCTCCATCTTCGCGCCGATCACCGCGTCGCAGACGCGTTCGAACTGCGCATAGCATTTCGACCCCTCGCCCGCGGGCACGACGATCGCGGCCGAGCGGATCCCCGCCGCCGCGAGCCCCGCTTCGAGCCGCGGCAGATGCATCTCGGCGAGATTCGCATCCGTCACGATCGCGCAGGCCGCTCCCGGCCGCAGCGACGCGATGCGCTCGCCGGCCGTCTCGATCAGACCCGGGCCGATCAGGATGTCGTAAGCGCGTTCGCCGAGCGGGACATGCACGAGCGCGGGCCGCGGCGGGACCGCCGAGCGGTCCGCGCCGTCCCCGGAGAGATGCCCGTCGAGGGCGACGACGATCTCTTCCACCACCACCTCATGCGGCACGTCCCGCGACAGGACGGTGATGTCGGCGAGCGCATAGGTCGGGGTCCGTTCCTCGAGCAGCCGGCGCAGCGTGGCCTCGGGATCGGCCGTCTTCAGGAGCGGCCGATTCGAACGCTTGCGCACCCGCTTCATCAGCACGTCGGGATCGGCCTTGAGCCAGACGGAGACCCCGTGCTCGCGGATCCGCGCGCGGGTCTCCTCCGCCATGAAGGCGCCGCCGCCCGTCGCGAGCACCTTCGGCTCTTCGGCCAGCAGCCGCGCGATCACCCGGCGCTCGCCGAGGCGGAATTCCGCCTCGCCGCGCTGGGCGAAGATTTCGGGGATGTTCATCCCGGCCGCGGTCTCGATCGCCGTATCGGCGTCCGCGAAGGGCAGATCCAGACGCTCCGCGAGCCGCCGACCGACGGAGGTCTTGCCCGAGCCCATCATGCCGACGAGCACGATCGAGCGGTCGCCGAGCGCGGCCTTCACGCGCGCGACCCGCTCCGCCGCCGCCCCTTGATCTCCCGTCGCCGTGTTCACGCCCGCCCGCCCGTCCGATCCCGACCGGGATTCGCCCCGGTCCGCTTGTCGCCCTCTCTACACGAAGCGCCGCGGGAATTCACGAGGCCGATGCATCCTCCGCGACCCCGCGATAGGATACGCGCGTGACCGACGCCCCGTCCCCCCGTTCCGACCGTCCGCAGATCGAGGCCTTTCTCGACATGATGGCGGCCGAGCGCGGCGCGAGCCCCAACACGCTCGACGCCTATCGCCGCGATCTCGAAGAGGCGGCGGCATGGTTCGCGGCGCGCGGCCTGTCCTTCGCGACCGCCGATTCCGAGGCGGTGCGCGGCCATCTCGCGGCCCTGCACGCCCGCGGCCTCGCGGCCTCCTCGACGGCGCGCAAACTGTCCGCGATCAAGCGCATGTTCCGCTTCCTGTTCGGCGAAGGTCTGCGGCCGGATGATCCCGCAGGCCGGATCGCCGGACCGCGCAAGGCGCGGGCGCTGCCGAAGATCCTTTCCGAAGCCGAAGTCGACCGCCTGCTCGCCGTCGCCGCCGAAGGCGTCGACGCGCCGGAGCGCCCGCGCGCCGACCGTCTGCGGGCCGCGCGCATGTCTGCCCTTCTGGAACTGCTCTATGCGACGGGCCTGCGCGTGTCCGAACTCGTGGCGCTCCCGGATTCGGTCGGCCGCACGCAGGATCGCCTCGTCGCGGTCAAGGGCAAGGGCGGCAAGGAGCGTCTCGTCCCGCTCACGGAAGCGGCGCGGACCGCGACCGCGCGCTGGCGCGCCCTGCGCGACGAGACCGACCCGCGACCGGACGCGACCCGAGAGAGCGGAAGGTCGGGCGGCGAGGCGTCGGGCTCTTGGCTGTTCCCGGCCGAAGGCGGGTCCGGCCGCCTGACGCGGCAGGTCTTCGCCCGCGATCTCAAGGCGCTCGCCGCCGCCGCGGGGCTCAGGCCCGAACGCGTCAGCCCGCACGTCCTCCGCCATGCCTTCGCGAGCCATCTCCTCAAGAACGGGGCCGATCTCCGCGTCGTCCAGCAGCTGCTCGGCCATGCCGACATCGCCACCACGCAGATCTACACCCACCTCCCCGACGAACGCCTGAAGAGCCTCGTGCGCGACCTGCATCCGCTGGGGGACGAGGAATGACGGCGGAAGCGAATTGCTGTATTCTCCGTAATTCCTGTATTGAACGAGGGCGGCGCGCATGAATACGGTCAAGCCCGGCTCCATCCGAGGCAGCTTCACCACCAGCGATCTGTCGCGGAAGTCCGGCGACATCATCGCCGAGGCGATGCGCCGTCCGGTCACGATCACGCAGCGCCGGAAGCCGCGACTGGTGATCCTCTCGGTCGAAGAGTTCGAGCGGCTCAAGGGTTCGGCGGATCGGCGCAGGGCGCACCGGATCGAGGACATGCCCGACGACCTCGCGGCGGACGCCGAAGCCGCCTTGGCCGCCTATGAGCGCGAAGGCGAAGAGCCTTGAGCCGGGACGACGTCCTGACGGGCAGCGTGGTCCGATATCCCTATCTCTGGGCGCGACAGGCCGACGGAGGGGAGACGGAAGGCCGCAAGCTGCGCCCGACGGCCGTCGGTTTCAGGATCCCGAGAGCGACGGGCGACGTTCTTCTGCTTTTTCCCATCACCACGGCGGAACCCGGAAAGGCGCGTTTCGCGGTCGAAATCCCGGACATCGAAAAGCGGCGGGGCGGGCTCGATCTCGATCGTCGATCATGGATCCTTCTGGATGAATTCAACGAGGACGTGATCGACGCGTCCTTTTATCTCCCGCCCGATCCGCCGCTCGGACGCTTCAGCAAGGCCTTTCTGCTTCCCGTGCTGAAGCGCTTCATGGCCGAGCGGGACGGCGCAAGGCGCGTCCGCCGCCGCGATTGATCCCTCAATCGCGCTTCAGCAGAAACACCGCCTGTTCGCCCAGGAGGTTCCAGGCGGACCAGGGCAGGTTCATGCGCATGGGCCGGCCGTAACGGTCGAGCGCCACGGCGCGCTCGATGCGCGCGCCCATCGCGTCGCACAGGTCGACGAAATCCGCGATCGTGCAGAAATGGATGTTGGGCGTGTCGTACCAGGAATAGGAGAGGTTCTCCGTCACGGGCATCCGGCCGCGGAAGGCGATCTGCGCGCGGATGCGCCAATGGCCGAAATTCGGGAAGGAGACGATCGCCCTGCTGCCGATCCGCAGGAGATGTTCGAGCACTTCGCGCGGTCGGCGCGTGGCCTGCAGCGTCTGCGAGAGCACCACATAGTCGAAGCCGTCGTCGGGATAGTCGGCGAGATCGGTATCGGCGTCGCCCTGCACCACCGAAAGGCCCTTGGCGACGCAGCCGTTCACGCCTTCGCGGGACAATTCGATGCCGCGGCCGTCGACGCCCTTCTTCTCCGCGAGGATCTGCAGGAGCGTGCCGTCGCCGCAGCCGACATCGAGCACCTTGGCCCCATGCGCGATCATGTCCGCCATCAGCAGGAGATCGACGCGGGCGGCGGAGGAGGTCACGGGATCCGTCACGGCCGCGCTCCCTTTTCGTCGAGCCCGCGGGCGCGGGCCGCGGCGTCGATGAAGCCGCGCATCGTGGCGAAGAGCACGGGTTCGTCGAGCAGGAAGGCGTCGTGGCCCTTGTCGCTTTCGATCTCGACGAAGGACACAGTCGCAGCCACGGCGTTGAGCGCCTTCACGATCGCCTTGCTGGCGCGCG
>CAYNUN010000005.1:0-18821 GCA_964400345.1 uncultured Methylobacteriaceae bacterium | reverse complement strand
TTTTGATTCCGCCATGCGGAGGTTCGAATCCTCCCGCCCCAGCCAGACTTCTTCCATCGGGTCTCGTCGACGGCTCGGCCGGTTTTCGGCCTTTGTCCCGCATCCGCGTTCCGACGACTCCGGGCGAATCGATTTCGGCGGCGCTTCCGCATCGCGCGGTCGTCGTTCGCGCGGGCGACCCGTCGACGGTGCAGGTCTACCGAATCCTCGGCTCGATCATTCCGGACCGTCGCGACGTTTCGGCTCGGGTCTTCGGTCGTCGGAGCGCCCAAGCCGGAAACCGCCGCGAGGACGGCTTCCGGGCTTCGATTGCGTAAGTCGGGTCAGCGCTTGTCGAAGATATAGGTCAGTCCGATGATGGCGCGCTGCGACGTCGTCGACATCGTGTCCGAATAGTTGCGCGGATTTTCTTCGAGGCGGCTCCAGAAATCCGACGTGTCGGCTTTGGATTTTCCGAAGTCGGAATATCTGTATTCGGCCCGCATCGACCACGACCGATTCAGCAGCCATTCCAGACCAACGCCGGCCGTCCACCCGATGCGAAGATCGCTGAGGTTCCCGGTCTTTTCAGCCGGATCGCACCAGTCGTAGTTCGGAACGCAACCCGTCTTGCGGGAGATGTCGGCGAATGCCAGACCGCCGGTCGCATACACGTAAAGGCGGTCGAAGTTGTATCCGCCGCGCAAGCGCAGAGAAGACTGCCAGTTGAAGTCGACTTCGCTCGACTTCAAAGAAACGTCTTTATATTTGCTGTGGCCGTGCCGGTCGAGATCGGTTTCAATGCCGTAGATGAGATTGCCCGAGACGTGATTGTATCCCGCATGCACCCCGAAAACGGACCCGGAGCCGTCGAGGTCGAGATTGTAGACGCTCGTCGACGGTGTAACGCCGAAGCCCTGCATGGTCCAATGCTGGTCATTATGCTGGAATCCGGCATGAACGCCTGCATAGAACCCCTCGAACGACAGTCGCACCTGAGGAGCGGGGGGTGCAGTTTTGCGGGACGGAAGATCGGCGGCCATGGTTTGACTGCAGCCGATCATAGCCGCCATGAAGGCCGCGTAGCGCGAGATCATGTTCATTTCCTGATGTTTCAGCGTTCGCGCAATTATCCGCAAAAGATGCCGAATGCCAATCATCGATCTTTGATCATTCAAATCGGGATGCAGTCCGCGCGAGTGATCCGCACTTGCTCCGGAGCGCCTCTCGAACGTCGATTCGTGCCCGTGTTCGAAATCGACGGGCGACGGCATTCCATGCCGTCTTCGTCATAGTGCAACGGCACGACGTCGCTCCCGCCTCGTCCCGCCCCGCCCCGGTCGGCGGTGCGACCGCGCTTCGAAGAACGCATCCCGGCTTTCCCTGCGCCGCATTGCGGTGGATGATCGGCGACCTTTTCCGGAGAACCCCGCCTTGGATCTTTCCCTTCTCGTCTTCATCGGCCTCAACGTCGCCGCGGCCGCATCCGGCGCGGTGTTCAAGCCGGGGGAGTGGTACGAGACGCTGAACAAGCCCGCCTGGCGACCGCCGAACTGGGCCTTTCCAGTGGTGTGGACGGTGCTTTACGCGATGATCACGGCGGCGGGTTGGCGCGTGTGGAACCGTGCGCCCGCGGACATGCTCCCCGTCGCGATGGGGGTCTACGGGCTTCAGCTCGTGCTGAATGCGGGCTGGTCGGCGGTGTTCTTCGGCATGCGCAACATGCGGCTCGCCCTCGTCGAGCTGATCGGCCTGTGGTTGTCGATCTTCGCGCTGATCCTCGTCTTCGCCGCGATCGACGGCGTCGCGGCGCTGCTGCTCCTGCCCTATCTCGCTTGGGTGACGATCGCGGGCCTGCTCAATCTGGCGATGATCCGGCTGAACCCGCCCCCTCCGGCTCAGCTGCCCCGATAGGTGGAATAGGACCAGGGGGAACAGAGCAGCGGCACGTGATAATGGCCGTCGCTCTCCGCGATGCCGAAATGCAGCGGCACGATGTCCAGAAAGGCCGGGGCGGGGAGGTCGACCCCCGCCTTGCGGAAATAGTCCGCGACATGGAAGCGGAGCTGATAGCGGCCGGGCCGGTAGGCGTCCCCGATCATCAAGGGCGCGTCCGTGCGGCCGTCGGCATTGGTGACGACCGTGCCCAGATGCGTCCAGCCGCCGTCGGCCCCCGCTTCGAGGAATTCGATCGTCATGCCCGCGGCGGGCTTGCCGTGCATGGTGTCGAGCACATGGGTGGACAGGCGGCCCATCGAAATTCTCCTCGGCGGCGTCACGTTCGGTTCAAGCTAGCCCGGCCCGCAGGGGAAAACCGGTCCCCGTCGGCGAAGACGATTGTCGCGCGGCGGACGGCGCGGCATAGAATGCGCTTCATCGGCGGCCCGAAACGCCCGACGGCCGCATCGCATGAATCGGAGACCCCATGGACGCCTTTCTCCTCGAATGGGGCGGTCTGCTCTTGCGCTGGCTGCATATCGTCACGGCGATGGCGTGGATCGGCGCGTCCTTCTTCTTCATGCATCTCGACGCTTCGCTGCGCGCCTCGCAGGACATCCCGCAGGGACAGGGCGGCGCGGCGTGGCAGGTGCACGGCGGCGGCTTCTACGAGATGCGGAAATATTTCGTCGCGCCCGCGACGATGCCCGAAGAGCTGACCTGGCACAAATGGCAGTCCTATTGGACGTGGATCTCCGGCTTCGTCCTGCTGTGCTGGATCTATTACGCTCAGGCGAGCCTTTATCTGGTCGACCCCGCGGTGATGCCGCTCGCCGGCTGGCAGGCGGCGCTGATCGGGATCGGCGGGCTCGCTCTCGGTTGGGTCGTCTATGACCGGCTCTGCAAATCGCCGCTCGGCAAGAACGACGGCCTGCTCGCGGGCGTGGGCTTCGCCTTCGTGGTGTTCATGAGCTGGGCCTTCTCGCAGGTGTTCTCCGGACGCGGGGCGATGATCCATACGGGCGCGCTGATGGCGACCATGATGACGGCCAACGTCGCCATGGTGATCATGCCCAATCAGCGGAAGGTGATCGCGGCGCTCACCGCCGGCGAGAAGCCCGACGCGCGCTACGGCAAGGAGGCCAAGCAGCGCTCGACGCACAACAATTACATCACGCTGCCCGTCATCTTCATGATGATCTCCAATCATTATCCGATGGTGTGGATGAATTCCGCGGCGATCCCGATCATCACGGCGCTGGTGCTGCTGGGCGGCGGCATCGTGCGGCACTTCTACAATGTCCGGCATGCGGACCATGGGAAGTCGCCGTGGTGGGCTTGGGCGGTCGCGGCGATCGCGGCGCTGGTCGCCTTCTACGTCGCGCTGAGTTCCTCGCCCGCCGGGCGCGAACGGCTGGGCCTCGCGCCGGCTCCCGTCCCGACGATCGCGGTCGCCGCCGCGGCCCTCCCGCCGAAGGAGGCCGTCGAGATCGTGACGGGCCGCTGCGCCATGTGCCACGCCGCCGAACCCGTGTGGGACGGCATCGGCTCTCCGCCGAAGGGCGTTCTGCTCGATACGGCCGAGCGCATCGCGCAGCAGGCGGCGGCGATCCGCATGCAGTCGGTGCTGACCCATGCCATGCCGCCCAACAATCTCACGGAGATGACGCCCGACGAACGCCGTGTGCTCGCCGCCTGGCTGAACGCGTCGCGCTGAGGATCGTCGGGCCGGGCGTCGAAGCGCGCCGCGTTCGGCGCGGCGTCAGGCGCCCGCCATCATGATGAGCTGGATGTAGCAGATGCGCCGACGGAAGGTGCGCTCGCGATTGTACTCGTAGATCACGAGGCGGGGGCGTTCCTTGTGGGGCCGCTCGACCTTGATGTCGATCTCGTCGGGAAGGAGAATCCCGACATGCCGCAGCGCGCGGTGGGGATCGATCTCGATGTCGTCGAGGAGGTTCTTGTCGAACCAGCAGCGCGCCAGGACCGCGCCGAGATATTCGACGATCCGTTCCTTGAGCTGCTGGGAGTCGATGACCGTCCGGATCGGCGGTTCGCGTTCGAAATCGTCCGCGCGGTCGAAACCGTCGACCCGTTCGAACTCGGCATCCTCATGAATGTGCCGGGTCTCGTCGGAATCGATCCTGCGCGCCACCGGGCGATCGCTCCGAACGGCAGGAAGCTTTTTGTCGCGGTCGTTGTCGGCCATGGGATCCGCAGCTCATGCCGCCCCGCAGGCCGACACACGCTCCTGACGTGTATAATCCTTTAACACTCTCATAAAGGGTTTCGCGGCGCAAGCGCCGCCGTCCGCCCCGTTCCGCGGTGCGCCTGAATCCTCGGCCGCTTCGGTTTACGCCGTGATCGGTACCACGCTGTAGCCGTCGATCCCGTCGAGACCGTGATGGACCATGAGATAGGCGCCGCCCGCTTCCGACTTGCGGTGGAAGACCGAGATGCCGCGTTCCGCGGGCGCGAAGGCCCGTTCGACGAAGGCCGCCGCCGTCGCCTCGTCCGCCGCGTCGCGCGCATAGATGCCGATCCGATCGATTCCGCCGCCGATCTGCGTCCAAGCCTCGTGAAGCATGGTGGGATCCTCCCCGTCGAATTTCCGACTCCGGTCCGACATCAGCAAGTTCCGCGCCGGTCGGGCGGCCTTGAACATCGCGCCCCGTTCACTAGGCTTGCCGCGTCATTCGGGGGGGACGGCATGAACATCGAGCGCAGGACGGTGAAGGTCGGCGGCATCCGCATCCATTATCGGACGGCGGGCGAGGGCCCCGCGATGATGCTGCTGCACGGTTGGCCGCAGACCTCGCATACCTGGCGCAAGGTGTTGCCCGAACTCGCCCGGACCCGGCGGGTCGTCGCGCCCGATCTTCGCGGCATGGGCGACAGCGACAAGCCCGCGACGGGCTACGACGTGCGCACCGTCGCCGAGGACATGCGCGCGCTCGCCCGCGAATTGGGGCTCGAAAGGATCCATCTCGTCGCGACCGATTGGGGCGCGCTCGTCGCGCGGCGCTGGGCGCTCGACCACCCCGGGGAGCTCGACCGCATCACCATGCTCGACATGGTCCCGCACGGGCGAATTCTGGAGGTGATGACGCCCGATCATGCCCGCGGAGCGTGGCATTATTTCTTCAATGCGGTTCCCGATCTTCCCGAGAGGCTCGCCTCGCTCGATCTCCGCTTCTTTCTCGAGACGTTCTTCCGCGCGAAATATCATGACCCTGCGGTGATGGAGGAGGCGCTGGACGCCTATGTCGCCGCCTATGCCAAGCCGGGCGCGCTGCGCGGGGGCTTCGCCTATTATCGTGCGATGTTCGACGAAAACCGCAGGATCGACGCGGAGTCCGCGGGGCGGCTGATCGAGGAGCCCGTGCACTGCATCTGGGGGCGGTCGGGGGGTATGGGAGGCCCTTATGACGTCCTGTCGATGTGGGAGCCCGAATGCCGCATCAAGCCCACCGGCCGGGGGCTCGATTCGTGCGGTCACTACGTTCAGGAAGAAGCGCCGAAAATACTCATCGATGAGTTGTTCGCATTCGAGACTGCAGCCGGCTGAATCGATCCGACGCATGCGCTGGGCTCGAACGTAAAGAAATGTATTCGTCTTCGGCTCTTGATGGGCGTTTCGGCTTGAATTGGGTCGGATAGCCCGGGTCAGACTTTCAAAATGATAACATTGTATCTATCCCGAACCCGCGAACATGCGGGCGCCTTCGTCCCGTGAGGAAAAGCGCGACATGAGCAAGGTCGGCATCATGAACGCCAAGCGGAACATCCGCGGCGTTCTCAGCGTCTTGGACGAGTATCGGACCCGATACGAACTGACCTGCGACGAGTTCGTGATCTATGCCGCGATCGGCGAAGCGAACGTGGCGTCCGGCCGAGACGACGTGATCATTCTGAAACCGACCAACATCGCGAACATCTCCTACGGGCTGGGCATTCCGAAGGAGACCGTGCGGCGCAAGGTGCTCGAGCTGATCAAGCGCGGGCTGGTCAAGCGCAACACCAACGGCATCTACGTCGCCGATCTGACGGTGTGGTGCAATCTCGGCTGCGCGATCACGGACGGCGTCGTCGAATCGACGGGCGACGGCGCGCCGCGTCGCGACCCCACGGGCGCCTGAGTTCCGCAACCTCGCCTCTCTCGCGGCATTATCTCCGCGTATCTGCGGGCGAGGGAGGAATTCCGGCGTGTCGCGGACGATCGACTCCGAGCGTTTGGAAAGGTTGGCCGCGCGCATCGCGCGGCCCGTGCTCGTGCGCATGCTCGGGGATTTCGTCGATGCGCTGATCGCGTCCCGCCTCGTGCTGGAGAAGGCGGCTCGGGACGGCGCGGCGGCAGCGCTCCGCCATGAGGTGCATCGGTTGAACGGCATGGCCGCAACCTTCGGCGCATCGGCCGTCGCGGAGGCTGCGGCGGGGATCGAGGCGGCGGTCGACGAAGCACGGATCACGGACGCCTTCGCCGCGGTCCCGGCTCTTCTCGTCGCCCTCGATGATGCGGCGGTCGCCTTCAGCGAGCGGTATCGAGAGACGGCGACACCGCCTTCGTGACCTTGTCCAAGAGAACGTCCGCGTCGAGGGGCTTCGCCACGAAATCGGTCATTCCGGCATCGAGGCAACGGGCGATCTGCTCGGGAAAGACCGAGGCCGACAGGCCGATGATCGGCGTCTCGGCCCAAGGGCCCTGCATCTTCCGCAATGCGCGGGTGACCTCCAGTCCGTCGACGTCGCCGAGTTGGACATCCATCAGAACGAGGTCATAGCGCTTGCGGGCCGCCATCTGGAGCGCCCGCGGCCCGGTTTCGGCCTCGTCGACGTCATACCCCGCATTGGCGAGGATCACGGCCACCAGTTCGCGGTTCAACTCGACGTCGTCGACAACGAGCACGCTTCCGGCCGGGGGCTGCGCGGCGGGTTTCCCGGCCGGGGCGGGCAGGCGCAACGGGGCGCGCGGTTCGACCTTGCATTCGGCGATGCCGAATTCGAGGTCGAACCAGAAGGTGCTGCCTTGGCCCGGCACGCTCTCGACGCCGATGCGGCCGCCTTGGATCTCGACGAGCTTTCGGCAGATCGAGAGGCCCAGCCCGGTGCCTTCCCGATGACGCGCGACCGCGTCGCCGACCTGGGAGAAGGCGGTGAACAGCTTGTCGATGTCCTCGGGCGCGATCCCCGGGCCGGTGTCGCGGACGGAAAAGCGCAGTTCGATCATTTCCGGTCCGCGGACCGTCTCCCGCACGTCGATCACGATGCTCCCGCGGGACGTGAATTTCAGCGCGTTCGACATCAGGTTCATGAGGATCTGCTTGAGGCGATGCGCGTCGCCCACGACGATCCGCGGAATGGCTGGGTGGACATGCGCCTCGACGCTCACGCCCTTGTGTTCCGTTTGAACGCGACCCCAGGCCATGACGGACTCGACGAGCGCGGCGAGATCGAACGGCTCGGCGGTGATCCTGAGTTCGCCCGCCTCGAGCTTCACGAAGTCGAGCACTTCGTCGAGAACGGACTGCAGCGACTTCCCCGCTTCGACGACGCGGGCGAGATAGCCCGCCTGCACCTCGTCGAGCTTCGTGCTGCGCAGCAGGTTCACGAAGCCGAGAATACCGTTCATCGGGGTGCGGATCTCATGACTCATCGAGGCGAGGAACTCCGTCTTGGACTCGCTCGCCTTGACCGCGATGCGGCGCGCCTCCTCCAGTTCCGCCCTTGCGGCTTCGATCTCGGCGAGGCGTTGGATCAGGGCCGTCTCGCTCTTCGTCCGACGGCGTCGCTCCACGTCGATCGCTTGGACCCGACGTCGACTGCGGATCACGAAGGCGGCTGCGAATGCGCTCGAAAAGAGCGCGAAGACGGCGTTGCGCGCCGTGTCGACCTTCCAGGTCCGCAGGGCGGGACCGATCGCACGCTCGATCCTGAGCGTGATGTCGGCCGTCTCGAGCGAGGCGTATTCCACCCGGATCAAGGAATCCTCGACGTCCGAGCGATGGACGAAGCCCGTCTCCACGGAGTTGCGCATCCGCTGGAAGAGCGGATCGGGCGTCTTCCCGTCCGGCCCGGGGCGATCGCTGTCGTAGACGATCATCCCGTCGCTGCGGGTGAGGACCATCCGTGCATCCGATTCGGACGATACCTGATGGAAGAAGGCGTCGAAATCGCCGGTGAAGATCGTGACGACGAGCGCGCCCGCGAAGGCCCCGGAGGCGTCGTTCAGCGGAAAAGCGACCACCATCACCGGCGCTCTCGTCGAATGGTCCACGGCATGGTCGAAGAAGGCGCCGCTCCATCCGCCCTTCAAGGCGATGAAATAGTCGCGGTCCGCGCGGCTCTCTCCCGCGGGCGCCCGGTCGAGGAGGGAGGTGGCCCTGAGCCGACCCTGCGCGTCGACGAGATGGATTCCTTGGACTTGGCCGCCGAGAACGGAAACATAGTCTCGAAGCGTCTTCCGAAGGGCCTCGTCGCCGGCGACCGAATCCCATGCGGCGGGATCGAGCTTCTCCGCGATCCGCCTTGCGATCTGCTGCGAGACCTCCAGCAGGAACTGCGTATGCGAACGCATCACCACGAGATCGGCCGCCTGATTGCGGTCGATCTCGCGGAGGGTGGTGCGGTGCTCCCGCCAGGACAGGATGCCGACCGCGATCCACAGGCCGGAGATCACGAGGACGCCCAGCACGGCGATGTTGCGCTTCGCGCGCCGCCCGCCGAGGTCCTCGTGCCCCGTCCGCGTCACGGAAGCCTCCGTCAGCTCGCGAGCGCCGCGGGCGTCTCGCCGTATTCCCGCATCTTGTTGCTGATCGCCACCCAATCGTCGAGATGCGCGACGAATATCTCGCGATTGCGGACCTTCAGCAGGCCCTTGTCCGCCAGCGACCTGATCTTTCGGCGAACCGTCTCGCGAGGGATGTTCAGGTTGTAGGCGACCGCGGTCATGTTCGTCGGGCGGATGTAGAGGAACTCCGCCTTTCGCGCCGACACGTTGAGGTCTCCGACGGTCATGAAGATCATCAGTTCGTCGATATTCAGGCCGAATTGGGTCCGAAAATGATCGACGATGCTCAGCAAGGATCGAATGTTGCGCTTCGCCTGCGCAATGCCCCGTGTTTCCATCTCGACTGTTCCTCCAGCGGATACCTTCCCGAGCCGCTCGCCGCGTCGACGGCGCTGCAGCCGGGGGTTGCGTAGGGGAAGTTATGCAGCCCATTTGTTGCCCTTGGACCCATCCTCGGGTAACGAGAAGAAAGCAAGTGTTAACGCTAGGTAAGCCGGGCGGAACATCGCCGCCGGCGGATCCGCCCCGGCGAGGACCGAATGCCCCAACCGACCGTGCTGCTGGTGGAAGACGACAGGCTGGTCCGCAATCTCGTGGCGGAATATCTCCGCTCCGAGGGCATGACGATCACGGAAGCCTCGAGCCTCGCTTCGGCGAAGGAGGTGCTCGCCCTGCAGCGGCCGGACGTGGCCGTGGTCGATCTCATGCTCGGCGACGGCAGCGGCCTCGACCTGATCCGGGAGATCGGGGACATGGGCCTCGGGATCATCGTGCTGTCGTCGCGCGGCTCGCCGGTCGACCGCATTCTCGGGCTCGAACTCGGTGCACATGATTATCTGAACAAGCCCGTTGAGCCGCGTGAACTCGCGCTCCGCATCCGGCGGCTCGCGGGCCTCGTGGGCGCCGCGAAGGCGGGCCGGGTCGACGGCGAGATCCTCGCCTTCCGCGATTTCGAACTGGATACGGTCCTGCGCCGCCTCCAGCACAGAGAACACGGCGTCGTCGAATTGACGGGCACGCAATATCGCCTGCTCGAATTGTTCGTCCGCAACCCGAACCGCGTGTTCGAACGCGATACGCTGATGGAACAGGTCTTCGACCGGCAATGGGTCGGCCTCAGTCGCTCCATCGACGTGCTGGTGAGCAAGACGCGGGCGAAGGTCGATACGCCCGGCGCGCCGACATTGATCAAGAGCATCCGCGGCGTGGGCTACGTGTTCGCTGCGGATGTCCGCCGCAGACGACGCGAATGAACGCCGGTGCCGGACGCTTCTACAACGAAAGTATGACGTAGCGGACGACCGGTCGCTCGGCCGTCGTCGAGCGTGTCGGCGGCTCGGAATCTACAGTGACGCTTGCCCCATTATGGGCATTCACTTGAGAAAATGTGGAAATGAAGAATTTCCGACGCTTTCAGGTCCCCGATATTTGACCTCCGATTGTATTTTTGGCACTTACAACTGAGTGAGGCGATTCGCCGTTGCGGATTTCCTCACGGCCCGCGTTGCGTGTTGGGGCGGTATCGATGTTGCGTTCGCGTTCTCATGTCCGCTCGGTCGTGGGTCCGGAGGGGGAAATCCTCACCCGGGCCACCCTTCCGAGCGATAAAGGTCGGTGGGTCGTGCGTCGGAAAGCTCAGGTCGTTGCCGCGATCCGCGGCGGTCTCATTTCCGTATCGGAAGCCTGTGAAATCTACGGGCTTACTGAAGAAGAACTCGTGTCGTGGCAGCGCCATTTCGACAGCCACGGGCTGTCGGGCCTCCGCACCACCCGCATTCAGCAATATCGCCGCTCTCCCGCAGCCAAGCGTCGCGCCCTCGCCGACGCTGCAGCCGGAATAGCCGTTTCGTCCTGAACAGGTATCGCGTACGGGACGTTCGAAGGGGTCGTCGGTTCAAGCCGACGGCCCCTTTTTCATTCGGGCGACCATGAACGAAACAGCATTTCGCGCGTTGATGCGATTGCAGAGGGCGTCTTTACGAATGCCCGCGCATGGCCGGTCCCATCCGGCGCCGTGCCGGAGAACCGATGACGGGTTTCGTCGACCAGCAGACGGGAGCGGCCGCCGCCGACATGAGGCGGCCCGCGGACATCGACGTCGCTGCCGTTCTCGCGGTGCTGCGCCGTGAGCGCCGCGTCATCGTGCGTTTCGTGCTGGCGACGCTTCTTCCGGCCGTCGCCTATCTCGCCTTGGCGGAGCCGCGATATTCCGCCACCGCGAGCGTGATGGTGGACACGCGCCGCAATCAGATGATGCACCTCCAGAACGAGCAGCAGATCACCGACGCCCTGGCCGATGCCGCGCTCGTGGACAGCCAGGCCGAGACGATCCGCTCCGAGCAGCTCGCGGGCCGCGTTCTCGACAGGCTGGCGCTCGATGCCGACCCCGAATTCGCGGGCGACCCGCCCGGCCCCGTCGCTGCGGCGCTGAGCGCGGTCGTCGCTTCCATCCGTTCGGTCTTCGGCGCGATCGACGAGCCGGACCCGCTCGCCGCGCGACGTGCCGCGCTCGAAGCCTACGGCAAGGCGCTCGACGTCAGGCGCATCGGCACGAGCTATGTGATCGAGATCACCTTCACCACCAAGGATCGGACGAAATCCGCCGAAATCGCCAATGCGATCGCGGAAACCTATATCCGCGATCAGGTCGAATTCCGGGCCGAGGTGATGCGGCGCGCGGGGCATTGGCTCGAAGGGCGCATTCTCGAACTGCGCGCGCAGGCGAGCGAGGCGGAGTCGGCCGTTCAGGATTTCCGCAGCAAGAACAATCTGATCGACGCGAACGGCAAGCTCTTCGCCGATCAGCAGCTCTCGGAACTCACGAGCCAGCTCGCCACCGCGAGGTCCGAGACCGCGCAGGCGGGCGCGCGGCTCGACCGGATCCGGGCGATCCTGTCCTCGGCCGCGGGCGACGGATCGGTGGCGGAGACGCTGCGCAACGACGTGATCATCAAGCTGCGGCAGCAATACAACGACGTCGCCAAGCGCGAGGCCGAATGGTCGGGCCGCTACGGGACGGCGCATGCCGCGACGGTCAATCTCCGGGCGGAGATGAAGCAGATCGAGCGCGCCGTCCAGGAGGAGCTGCGTCGGATCGGGCGGACCTATGAGAGCGATTTCGAGATCGCGCGGGTGCGCGAGGAATCGCTCCAACAGCAGATCGAGGAGATCCTCGCCGAGGTCAACAAGACCCGCCGCGCGCAGGTCCGGCTGCGCGAGCTCGAAAGCGGCGCGCAATCCTACAGGACCATGCACGACACGTTTCTGCAGCGCTATGTGAATGCCGTTCAGCAGCAGTCCTCGCCCGTGACCGAGGCGCGGATCCTGAGCCGGGCGGCTCCGCCTCGCCGGAAATCGTCGCCCAAGACGCTCGTGGTTCTCGGGGTCGCTTTGGCGGGCGGGCTGATGGCGGGCGTCGCGGCGGGCTTCCTGCGCGAGGCGCTCGATCGCCGCATCAAGACCGCGGCCGAGGTGGAAGCGGCGACGGGCGCGCCCTGTCTCGGCGTGCTGCCCCTCGTCCCGCGACGCGAGGCGCGGGCGGCCCGCCGGGACAGGCGGAGCGAGAGGGCGCCCGTCTCGGTCCCGCCCGAAATGCGGGCGGTCTTCCGCGAGCCCGTTCTCACCCACGCGATCGACTCGCCCTTTTCGCAATTCACCGAGACGCTGCGCAGCGTGAAGGTCGCCATCGATGCCGGGACGCTCGGCGGAAGCGGCGGCCGCGTGATCGGGATCGTCTCCGCCATGCCGGACGAGGGGAAGACGACACTCGCCGCCAATCTCGCCCTTTTGATCGCGCAGACGGGCCGCCGCGTCACCCTGATCGACGGCGATCTGCGCAATCCGGCGCTCACCCAGGGGCTCGCCGAACGCCCGAAGGTCGGCCTGATCGAAGTGCTGCTCGGCCGCACGAGCATCGAGTCGGCGCTGCTCACGGAGGTCGCGACGGGGCTGCGGCTGCTGCCCGCCGTCACGGAGCGTCGGGTTCCTCATTCCAACGAGATCCTCGCCTCGCAGGCGATGCGCGAGCTTCTGCGCATGTTGAGGGAGGAGTCGGATTACGTCGTCGTGGATCTTCCGCCGCTCGGGCCGATCGTCGATACGCGCGCCGCGGCCCGCTCCATCGACGATTTCGTGATGGCTGTGGCCTGGTCGGCGACGCCCGCGGCGGCGATCGTCCGCGCGCTCGCGACCGTCCCCGCCGTCCGCGACGGGCTCGTCGGCGTGGTGCTGTCCAAGGTCGATCTCGACCGCTACGGCGAGTTCGAGCAGGACGGCGGCCTCTATTATGCGAATGCGGCTTGGGAGCGTTACGGCGCTCCGAAAGCTTGATTTCACCTTCGCGCGGCGGCGGCCTCCGAGGCCTGCGGGAGGATCCGCGCGTCCCGCCCCGGCGGGCGGCGCAGCACCATCAGCCAATCCGTATCCGCGAGTTCGATCCGTCCCGCCGTCGCGATCCGTGCGATCAGCGCGGGCAAGGCGTAGAGCGCGTGCAGGAGCGGCTTCCGCGCCTTCAATTCCTCCACGGCCGGGCCGACATAGCGGCGGGCGAAGACGATCTCCAACCCCGCGGCCTGCGCCGCCCGCTTCAACGCTTCGAAGCCCATGCCGAGGCGCAGATGCGTCGGGAAGGGCGCGTAGCCGGGCCGTCCCGCATTCTCGTCGCCGCGGATCGTCCGGTAGTACCAGACGTGGAAGCCGTGCGGGGTGAACTTCGTCAGAAGTCCCTTGGTCGAGAACAGATCGGGGCAACCGACGACGAGCAGACCGCCCGGCCGCAGCGCGGCGACCATATTGGCGAAGGCCTTGTCGGGTCGCTCCAGATGTTCGAGCACGTCGAAGCACACGACGAGGTCGTAATCGGCCTTCAGGACACCGGGATCTTCGAGGTTTCCGAGAATCTTCTCGTCGGCGTAGTCGTTGCGTTCGAGCTGTTCCGGGCTGATGTCGAGAACGGTGATCCGGCCGGCGCGCGGGGTGCGGACATGCGTGAAGGATCCGCCCCCGGCTTCGAGGATCTCCACGGGGCGGTCCGCCGGCAGATGAGCGGCGAGCGCCTCATGCGCGCGGCGCAGAACGTCTTCCTGCTTCATGTCGTTCTTGCCTCTTCGTTCGGTCGGGTTCGTCGCGGTCATGCCGCCGCGTCCGGTACGGGTCGTCCCAGCAAAACGCGCGTGCGCAGCCCGCCGAGATCGAGCAGAAAGGCCGAGAGGCCGTAGACGCCGATCCCCGCGCAGCCCGCGACGAAGCCCGTCAGCGGATCCGAATGGTTCCGGAACGGCCACAGCAGCGCGACGAGCGGCAGGCAGGCCGTCGCGATGCGCATGAGATCGCCCAAGGGCAGGGGGAGCGCGAGGACGCGCCTTCCGAGCAGCCCGCTTCCGACCGCCGCGACCACCGCCGCGATCAGGGTGGCCGCCGCCGCTCCTTCGAGCCCGTGGATCGGGATCAGAAGGAAGTTGAGCCCGATATTCACCGCCGCGGCGGCGAGCAGCACCGCCGCGAGCCTCAGCGCACGTTGGGCGAGGGAAAAGGCGAAGCTGAAGTAGAAGGTCTCCATCCCCTGGACGAGCGTGGCGATCACGATCCACGGCATCAGCACCGCACCCCAGTCTTGGAATTGCGGGCCCAGCAGAAGCCGGCTCACCGCGGGGCTCAGCATCGCCAGGGCGAGGGCGACGGGAAGCGCGGTTCCGGCGAGCAGCTGGAACTGCCGTTCGAGGACGGGCCGGGCGGCGGCGAGCGAGCCCGCCTCATAGGCCCTGAAGATCAGCGGCGTTCCCGCGAGGCCGACGGCGAGCATCATCACCTGCAGGCTGCGATTGGCGAGATCATAGGGCGCGGCGTAGAGCCCCGCCGCTTCCGTCCCCAACAGGGCGGCGATGATGTAGCGGTCCGCCAGCGCGATGACGGAGGCGAGCGCGCCCGTGATCGCGAAGGGCATGCCGTACCGCGCGAGCCGCAGGATCGTGGCGCGGTCGGCTTCGGCGAGGCGGATCTTCGAGCGGTTGATCCAGAGGACGGGCAGGCCGCAGGCGGCATAGCCCGTCATCGCGCCGAGCAGCAGTCCGGTCGCGCCGAAGTCGAGCAGCAGGAGCACGATCCCCGTCGCCGCCGCCACCAGGGCGCGCATCACGGACAGCAGGGAATAGATCCCCGCCTTGAGTTGCGACTGCAGGAGCGAGAGCCCCACTTCCGCGAAGCCCATCGCCACGAAGAGCGGAATGCCGATCAGGATCGCGTAGCGGATGTCGGCGTCGGTGGTGAGCAGTTCGAGCAGGACGCCGATCGCGATCACGCCCGTCACGACCGCGAGATAGCCCGCCGCGATCTGCGTGAGAAAGAACTCCTCGCGGTCCGCATGGCTCGGCAGGAAGCGGTTCAGCGCCAGCCGCAGCCATTGCAGAAGCGTGGAATAGCCCGTCTGCGCGGCCGACACGACGAGCGCATAGACGCCGTAATCGGCGGGCGAGGCGAGGCGCGTCAGAACGGCGATGGACAGGACCGTGACCGCCGACGCCCCGTAGCGTCCGAGAACGTAGAGGATGCTGTGCCTCACCATCCCCCGCGCCCTCAATGCTTGAAGAGGGTGCGGGTCGCGCCCGAAAGGAACGGTTTCACCAGACGCCAATGCAGGAGACTGTCCGGGTAACGGACCGCGCCGCGGGCGACATAGCGGGCGAAGCCCCGCCAGTTCTTCCGAACGAGTTCGTTGCGGGCCGCGCCCCAATAGGTGTCGAGTTCTGCGAGCCGTCGCCGGGCGCGCAGCTCCTCCTCGCTGAACCGTCGCCGGAGTTCCGCCCGGCGATGGATCGCGTCGACCGCCGCGAAATTCGGCTCGTCCGCCGTGCCGCGCAGCCGCATCTGCGCGCCCGCGGGCGCCTGCCGATAAAGCAGCGCGATCGTGCTGCGGAGCGGCAGGAAATCGCCGCGCTCGGCGAGGCGGCACCAGAACTCCCAATCCTCTCCAAGGCGGAGGTCGGGATCGAAACCGCCGATCTCGCGCGCGACGCGGGTGCGGATGCAGAGCGTGCCGCCGTTGACGACGAAATTCTTGCCGATCAGCTCCCGGAGCGTATCGCGCTCGGGAATCCGTTGCAGACGCTCCAGAGCCGCGGACCGCGGCTCGCGGGTGGAACCGCGGAACTTCCGATAGCCCGCAAGACAGGCCACGCGCTCGGCATCCGCCTTCATCGGCGCGACCATGGCCTTCAGCGCCCCGGGAAGCAGAAGATCGTCCGCATCGAGGAAGAGGACGAGCGGCGCGCGGGCCAGCCAAAGCCCCGTGTTGCGGGCGCGGCCGACCCCCCGGTTCACCGTCGTGGTCACGAGAAGCCGGGGATCGCTCAGGCTTCTCGCCGCCTCGTCGGTGGCGTCCTGCGAGCCGTCGTCGACCACGATGATCTCGAACCTCGCCCCCTCTTGAAGAAGCACGCTTTCGAGGGTCTCGCGAATGGTCGCTTCGGCGTTGTAGGCGGCGATCACGATCGTGACGTCTGGGGTCATGGTGCTCCGGAACCGGCGAAAGGGATCGTCCGCCCGAGCAGGCCCCGAGCGACGGCGATTGATCCCGGCCACAATAGTTGACGTTAGGGAACTTTGAGCCGAGCATAAACCTTCCCCTACGGAAATCGCAATGGACGGCGTCGGTTCCGATCCCGCCCGGAGCTTCTTTTTCCGTTTCGGTCGAAAACCCGGAGGCCGCATGGGCGGGCAGTGGGAGAGGCGTCCGCAGGACGAGCGTCCGGACGAGGGCCGACGGACGCTGCCGATCGGCGGGCTTCCCGTCATGGCCGTCACCCGCGCGGACTTGGCCGAAATGCTGGTCGCCGACCGGCGCGCGCGACGCGGGACGAAGCGGCCGCCTCGTTTTCTCACCTCCGCCAACGGCCATGTGCTCGCTTTATGCGGTCGCGATCCGGCGCTCCGCGCGGCGGTGACGTCGGCCGACGTCATCGACGCCGACGGGATGAGTCTGGTGATCGCCTCGCGATGGCTGGCGGACGCTCCTTTGCCCGAACGCATCGCCACCACGGATTTCTTTCACGACGCCGCGCGGGTGGGCGAGCGTGAGGGCATGAGCTTCTTCCTGCTCGGCGCGACGCCGGAGGCGAACGCCGCCGCGCTCGAGCGCGTGCGGGCCGCCTATCCCGGCCTGAGAACGGAAGGGCGGCACGGCTATTTCGGCCCCGAGGATGAAGCCGCCGTCATCGAGGAGATCCGGCGCGCGAAGCCGGACGTGGTCTGGGTCGGGTTGGGGGTCCCGCGCGAACAGGCCTTCGCGCTCCGGCTGCGGGATGCGCTCGCGGAGGACGGCGTCACCTGGATCAAGACCTGCGGCGGTCTTTTCGACTTCCTCTCGGGCCGGAACGCCCGCGCGCCGCGCTTCCTCCAGGACATCGGTTTCGAATGGCTCTGGCGGACCGCCCTCGAGCCGCGACGCCTCTTCAAGCGTTATGCGGTCACCAATCTTCAGGCGATCGGGCTGATGGCGAAACATGCAGGCAGGACCCGAGCCGCCGGGCGCGTCGCGTCCCGCGCCGCCCGTCCCGGCGCGGACGAGGCGGCATGAGGGACGTTCCGTGGCCGCCGCGACCTCGACGCCGGTCTCCTCCGGCGCGTCCGCCCGCCCCCGGCGGAACGGCTCCTCCGTCTCGGCTGGAGGCCGGTTTCGGCGTGCTCGCCGCCTTTCTCACGGGAACTCAGGCGGCGGCGATGACCTTCGGCGGCGACGAGGCCACGGGAGCGCGGCCGATCGCCGTCCATCTCGTCTTCCTGTCGGTCTATTGCGTCACCCTGCTGCTCCTGCTGCGGACGCCCCGCGTCTTCGCGGCCTTCTTCATCGGCACGCCGCTCCTCGCGATCGTGGTGCTGTGGCCGTTCCTCTCGATCCTGTGGTCGGTCGATCCGGCCGCCACGATCCAGCGCGGCGTCGCCCTGTTCGGCGCGTCGCTCGTCGGCATCCACCTCGCCTGGCGCTTCCCGCCGTCGCGGCTGGTGCGCATTCTCGGTACGGCCTTCATTCTCGCGGCGGTCGGCAGCGCGGTGCTGATCTTCGCCGTCCCGTCGCTCGGCCGCATGACGACCGAGACATGGGTCGGCGCCTGGCGAGGTCTCTATTTCCACAAGAACAGCCTCGGCCTTGCGATGGCGGCGGGCGCGACGATCCTGCTCTTCGCCCTGCGCGAGGCGCGGGGTGCGGAGCGCATCTTCTTCGCCGTCGGGCTCGCGCTCACCCTGTTCCTGCTGGCGGGCGCGCGCTCGACCACGGCGCTTCTCGCCTTCACCGCCATGACGGGGCTGATGCTCTGGGCCCGCGGCGTGCGCCATAGGCCGACGACCGCTTGGCTCTTCACCCTGCTTGCCGCGGCCATGATCCTGATCGCGGCGCTGCCGCTCTTGAGCGCGGCGGGGTTCCGCGCGGCGATGCAGATCCTCGGCAAGAATGCGGAACTGTCGGGACGACTGCCCCTGTGGGAACTGGTGCTTCAGGCCTCCTCGCTGCGGCCTTGGCTCGGCTACGGCTACGAAGCGTTCTGGAATCCCGACGCTCCGCTCGTGCGCTGGATCGCCCAGTCGCTCCGCTACACGCCCTTCTATTCGCACAGCGGGGTGATGGAGACGCTGCTCAACGGCGGGCGCGTGCTGCTCGTGCTGGTGCTGCTGCTCTACGTCACGACGCTGATCCGGGCCTATCTCTTCATGCGCGCCGCGCCGCGGGAACCCTCCGCCGCGCTGCCGCTCGTCTTCTGCATGTTCTTCATCTTCGCCAATTTCAGCGAGTCGAAGATCCTGCTGCGCAACGATCTCGTCTGGTCGCTCTTCGTCGGCTTCTCCTTCCTCACGGCGCGGTCGGTGCGGCTGCGGTTCCGCGCCGCGGCCGTCGCGCCGCCCGCCGCCGTCGCCGGGCATGGAGGTGTACGATGACGAGCCTCGATCGGCCCGCCCGCATCGCGCTGTGCATTCCCACCTTCCGCCGCCCCGGCGGTCTGGAGCGGACGCTGCGCGGCCTCGCCGCGCAGCGGTTCCGCCGCGCTCCCGTCCCCGACGTCGTCGTCCATGTCGGCGACAACGACGCGGAGGCTCCGATGAAGGGTCTCGTCGAGCGGCTCGCGGGAAC
>CAYNUN010000004.1:7102-19719 GCA_964400345.1 uncultured Methylobacteriaceae bacterium | reverse complement strand
GACGGGCTATCTCCATCATCAGCGCTCGAAGATCGACCGCCGCTCGGTCCGGATCAGCCTCACCCCGGCGGGTCGCGACGTGCATCAGGTCGTCGCGCGCCTCTATGAGCGGCAGGTCCGGACGGTGGAACAGGTCGGCGGCATCGGCGCCGAGGAGTTCCGACAATCCAATGCGACGCTGCTGAAGCTCGAACGTTTCTGGACCGATCAGATCCGCTATCGCCTCTGAACGATCGCGGGAGCGGCGCGCGTCGTCACGCGCCCGCCTTCGCCTCCGCGACCGCCAGCGCGGAATCCGCAGAGAAGCGGACCACGCTCTCGTCGACGCCGCTCATGCGCAGCATCTGCAGGACCGCGGGCGCGCCGCCCGCGATCACGACGCGGACGCCGTGACCGTTCAGCTTGGCGACCAGTCCCGCCAAGGCATGCGCGCCCGTGGAGTCGCAGAAGGGCACGCCGGAGAGATCGAGCACCAGGACTTCCGGCGAAAGCCCGAGCCGTTCGAGCACGGCCGTCGCCTCCGAAGCCGCACCGAAGAAGAACGGGCCGGACAGCCGGAACACGGCGATGCGGTCGTCGCCCGCCGCGGCGGGATCATAGGGCGCGCGGCCGTCCTCGGGCTCGGAAGCATCCTCGGACAGCAGGGGCGCATGCGCGGTCACTTCGACGATCGACGCCATGCGCTGCATGAACAGCATCGAACCCAGCACCACGCCCGCCGCGATCCCGGTCGTCAGATCGACGAAGACGGTAAGCCCGAACGTGGCGAGCAGCACGGCGGCGTCGCCGCGCGACAGCTTGAGCACGAGCGCGAATTGCTCGCGCTCGGCCATGTTCCAAGAGACGACGGCGAGCACGGCCGCCAGCGCCGCCAGCGGCACATGGGCGGCGAGAGGGGCCGCCAGCAGCATCAGCAGCAGCACGATCACGGCATGGACGAGGCCCGCGACGGGGCTCGTCGCCCCGGCGCGGATATTGGTCGCGGTACGGGCGATCGTCCCCGTCGCGCAGATGCCGCCGAACAGCGCCGAGCCGATATTCGCCACGCCCTGCGCCACGAGTTCGCAGTTCGAGCGGTGACGCCGCCCGGTCATGCCGTCGGCGACGACGGCCGAAAGCAGGGATTCGATGCTGCCCAGAAGCGCGATCGCGAGCGCGTCCGGGATCAGGGCGACGATGCGCTCGAAGGAGACGGTCGGAAGGCTCGGGGCCGGGAGGGAGCCGGGAATGCCTCCGAATTTCGAACCGATCGTCTCGACGGGCAAGCCGGCACGGGCCAGCAGCGCCGCGAACAGGCTCGCCCCGACCACCGCGATCAGAAAGCCGGGCCAATGCGGACGAAACCGCCGCAGAACGAGGATCGAGGCGATCGCGACGACACCCGTGGCGACCGCGGCCGGGTTCACGCCGCCGATCGCCGCGAAGATCGCGGCCGATTTGGGCAGGAATGCCGAAGGCTCCTTGCCGGCAAGCGTCAGCCCGAGGAGATCGACGATCTGGCTCGCGAAGATGATCACCGCGATTCCGGTGGTGAAGCCCACCACGACCGGATGCGGAATGAAGCGGACGATCGTGCCGAGGCGCAGCAGGCCGATGCCGATCATCATCACGCCCGCCATCATGGTGGCGATCAGGAGCCCGTCGAAGCCCTGCCTTTCGATCACGCTCGCGACGAGAATGATGAAGGCGCCCGCGGGGCCGCCGATCTGGAAACGGCTGCCGCCCAGCAGCGAGATGAGGAAGCCGCCCACCACCGCCGTATAGAGGCCCGCCTCCGGCGAAGCGCCGCTCGCCTTGGCGATGGCCATGGACAAGGGGACCGCCACCATCGCCACGGTGAAGCCCGCCGTCGCATCCTTCTTGAAACGGTCGAGCCCGTATCCCTCGCGCAGCACGCTGACGAGCTTCGGCGTGAAGGTCTCCGGCGCGGCATGCGGCGGGGCGGGAACGGGGGTGCTGGTCATGTCTTCGGCCGGAACGCGCCTTGAACGGAAGCGGATGAGAACCGCTCCGACAGCATGGCAGACCCGGCAAGAGTTGCCGATAGCGCAGGACCCCCTAAAAAGGGGAACCTGATTTGAAACTGCGGAGGCATCGGATGGTGAAGGCGATCAGGGTCCACGAGACCGGCGGACCCGAGAAACTGATCTATGAGGACGTGGAACTGCCGCCGCCCGGCCCGGGCGAGGTCCGCGTCCGGCACACGGCGATCGGCCTCAACTTCATCGACGTCTATTTCCGCACGGGTCTCTACCCCACGCCCCTGCCCGCGATTCCGGGCGGCGAAGGCGCGGGCGTGGTCGTCTCGGTCGGTCCGGGCGTGACGGGCTTCTCCCCGGGCGAACGCGTCGCCTATGCGGCGGGCCCGGGCAGCTATGCCGACGAGCGGAATGTCGGAGCGGCGGTGCTGCTGAAGCTCCCCGCGGACATTTCGGACGAGACGGCCGCGGCGATGATGCTCAAGGGCCTCACCGCGCAATATCTGCTGCGCCGCACCTACAGGGTGAAGGCGGGCGATACGGTCCTGATCCATGCCGCGGCGGGCGGCGTCGGCCTCATCGCCTGCCAATGGGCGAAGCATCTCGGCGCGACCGTGATCGGCACCGTGGGTTCGAAGGACAAGGTCGAACTCGCCGAGGCCAACGGCTGCGATCACGTCATCGACTACCGCAACGAGGATTTCGTGGCGCGCGTCGCCGAGATCACGGGCGGCAAGAAATGCGACGTGGTCTATGACGGCGTCGGCAAGGCGACATTCCCGGCCTCGCTCGACTGCCTGAAGCCCTTCGGCATGTTCGTGAGCTTCGGCAACGCCTCCGGCCCGGTCGACGCGTTCCAGATGACGCTGCTGATGCAGAAGGGCTCGCTCTATGCGACGCGCCCGACGCTCAACACCCATGCCGCCGACCGCAAGGTGCTGGAGGAGATGGCCGCGGAACTGTTCGAGGTCGTCCGATCCGGCGCGGTGAAGATCGCGGTGAACGCCCGCTACAAGCTCGCGGACGCCGCCAAGGCGCAGATCGCGCTGGAGAGCCGCGCCACCACGGGCGCGACCGTCCTGATCCCCTGAGCCGCAGCGGGACCGATACATGAAGGGCGCGGGCCTCACGGTCCGCGCCCTTTCTCATGCCTGCGCGAAGGGAGGCGCTCAGCCGAACACGAAGTCGTTCGCGACGAGCCCCGCCTTGGTGACGCCCTCGAGCCAAAGCTTGTCGGTCCCCGTGCCGATCACGACGCCGCTGAAGGCCGTGCCTTGGGGCGACGTGCCCGTGACGTCGTTCGACGCGGCCAGCACCGCGGCGAAGTCCGCATAACCCGAACGGAAGCGGAGGACGTCGCCGATCGGATCGCCCGCGCTGAATCCGATCAGGAGGTCTTGGCCGGAACCTGCTGAAAATTCGAAGAGATCATTGCCTGCGCCGCCGTCGAGAAGATCGTTGCCGGCACCGCCGACGAGCGTGTCCGCACCGTCCCCGCCGCGGATCGTGTCGACGCCGACCCTGCCCTGCAGAAGATCGTCGCCCGCGAGCCCGTCGATCCGCATCCCCTCGTTGGAGCCGAGGATCGTGTCGTTGAACTGACTGCCGTCGATCGCCTCGACGGCGAAGAACGTCTCGCCCGCCGCATCGCCCCGCGCGCCCGTCCAATTGGGCGCGATGATGTCCACGGCGATCGGAGCGGTCGAAGAGGCGTAGGTCACGAGGTCGAAATCGTCGCCGCCGTCGACGATGTCCCTCCCCGGCCCGCCCACGATCGTGTCGTTGCCCTGCCAACCGTTCATGCGGTCGTCGCCGTCCCCGGCATCGAGCGAGTCGTTGCCGGCCTGGGCATTGATGAGGTCGTTTCCGGTTCCCGGCAGAGGTTGGCCGCTCACCGTGCGCGTGAGCGTGATCACGTCCGCGCCCGCGGTGCCCGTGACCGTGACGCCCGGCGCGGGAAACGGCGGCGGCGGTGTCACGTCGGTCTCGAAGCGGAAATCGTTGGCGGCGAACCTCGCGGCGGAGAGGCCGGAGAGCCAGACCTCGTCCGCGCCGCGCGTGACGACCACGCCCGTGAAGGCCGCGCCGAAGGGCGAAGTGCCGCTCACCACGTCGCGCGAGGCGGCGAGCACCTCCGCGACGCTTGCGAAGGTCCCGCGGAACACGAGCACGTCGCCCGTTCCCGCCCCGGCGGCGAAACCGTTGATCACGTCGCGCCCGGAGCCCGCGGCGAAGACGAATTCGTCGTAGCCCGCACCGCCGTTGAGGAGATCGCGCCCCGCGCCGCCGTCCAAAGTGTCATGGCCGTCGCCGCCGAACAGGAAGTCGTCGCCGGCGCGGCCCGTCAGGACATCGTCGCCGCCGAGGCCGTAGAGCCGGTCCGGGGCCGCGCCGCCGAGGATCGTGTCGGCGAAGCCGGAGCCTTCGACGCCTTCGATCTGCGAAAAGACGTCGCCCACGGCGTCGCCCTGCGCGCCCGTCCATTTCGCGTTTTCGACGTCCACGGCGATCGGCGCGATCGCGTCGACATAGCTCGCGATGTCGAGGCCCGTGCCGCCGATCAAGGTGTCGGCGCCCGCCCCGCCGATCAGCTTGTCCGCGCCGACGCCCCCGTCGATCCGGTCGCCGCCGACGCCGCCGTCGAGCGTGTCGTTGCCGCCGTTTCCGAGGATCGAGTCGCCCGACACCCCCGGGAGCGGTTGGCCGGGGACGGTGACGCTCGGGGAGACGATGTCGTTGCCCGCCGAACCGACCACCGTCACGCCGTCGAGTGTGGTCCCGGACTTGACGTCGACGGTGAAGGACCGCGTCACGGTCAGCCCGCCGAGATCGGTGGCCGTGACGGTGATCGCGTAAGGAATCGGCGACAGCGCGGAGGCGACCTTCAGAAGCGAACCTTCGATCGCGAAGACGCCCGCCGCCGATCCCGTCAGCGCATAGCTCAGCCGGTCGCCGGGGTCCGGATCGAACGCCGACAGCGTCCCCACGACGGTCCCGACGGCCGCGGCATCCGTCGTGGATGCGCCGGAGAGGGCGAGCCCGTAGGGCGCGGTGTTGCCCGCGGCCCTGACGGTGAAGCTCTGGTCCAGCGTGAGGCCGAATTCGTTGGTCGCGCGGACCGACAGCGTGTAGCTCGCGCCGGGATCGAGCGCCCCGGTCACCACCAATTGCCGCCCCTCGACCGCGAATTTCCCGGCGCCGCCGGACAGCAGCGTATAGGTCAAGGGTTCCGGCACCGCCTTCGGCACGAAGATCGAGACGGGGGTGCCGACGGGCGTGGAAGCGAGGACCACCTCGTTGCTGAGCATCGAGGCGACGGGCGCGGTCGGCGTACCGAGGGGACCCGTGACGAGGTCGGCCGCCTTGATGGCGGCGGGGCCGACATTCATCAGCACCGTCGTCCCGTTCTTCGAGATCACCGCCAGGCCCGCGGCGTCGGTCCGCATCACCGCCTGCAGATCCGCGAGCGTTTCGATGCCCAACCGCCGGACATCGAGCCGGTCGAAGCCGGAGGCGAAATCCGTGACCGTGATGACGGAGGGCGAGGCGGAGGGTGCGAATTGGAACGTGTCGCGGCCGATCCCCGACACGATCGTGTCGTCGCCGCCGCCGCGCGTCACGAACAGGTCGCTGCCGGGGCCGCCGATCATGGAATCGGGGCCCGATCCGCCGACCAGGGTGTCGTCGCCGTGCTGCCCGTCGAGCCGGTCTGCTCCCGGCCCGCCGACGAGCAGATTGCCCGACCACTGCCCGGTGAGCGAGGTCGGTGCGGTTCCCGTGTAGATGACCGCTTCGATATTGTTGGGCGTCGTGTAGGCGGAAAGAGGCGTCAGCACGGTGTCGAAGCCCGCGATCCTGCCGTCGGTGATCGAATCCTGCGCGTCGAGGATCGGGTAGAAGTCGTTGCCCGGGCCGCCCTGCAGCTGATCCGTCCCCGCCTCGCCGACGAGCGTGTCGGAGCCGCCGTTGCCCTGAAGCCTGTCGTCGCCGGGGCCGCCGCGGACGATGTCGTCGCCGCCGCCCGCGAGCACCGTGTCGTTGCCCGCCCCGGCCGTGATCGTGTCCGGCCCGTCGCCGCCCGCCAGCGTTTCGGGGCCGCCGGTGCCGACGATCGTTTCGGGGACGAAGGCGTAGGCCTCCTGCCAGACGCGGATGTAGTCGATCGAATATTGCGAGGGGAACGGCGTGCCGGCATCGGGATAGCCCACCCACACCCCGCCGACGGAGAAATCCGCCATCAGATAGACGGCGGCCTTCAGCGATCCGGGCGTCTCCATCTCGCCCGTCAGCCGGCCGTCGAAATAGAAGCGGATATGGGTCGGCGTCCAATCGACGGCATAGGTGTGGTAGTCGAGCGTCATGTCGGTCGACACGGCGGCGCGGACGACCTTGGCCTTGGTCAGCGTTCCGCCCGGCTCCTCGTAATGCACGGTGCCGTAGAGCGCCTTGGGCTGGCTGCCGATGAATTCCAGGACGTCGATCTCGCCCAGCACCGAACGGTCCGTGCGCGAGGCGTAGAAGGTCTCGAGGAAACCCTGTCCTTTGGCGGGCTTGGCCCGCATTTCGATGTAGCCGTAGCGGAAATTGAAGGTGTCGTAGCTGCTCATATGGCCGGAGGTGTAGGGATAGCCGTAGCCCGAAAGCCACTGCTCCGGCGTCCGATCCGCGGTGATGTTCACCGTGCCGTCCTTGAACACGAAGGGATCGATGCCGCCCGGCCCGAAAGTCGGGTCGACGAAGATCTGCTGCTGGTTGAATTCGCCCAGCCGCCGCGCGCCCCAGAAATAGGTGGTCAGCCAGCCCGGGCTGCCGGGGCCGTTGAGGCTCGTGCGCTCGAACTCGTCGGCGAAGCTCAAGGTCATGCCGGCGCGCGGAGGGACGGGTGTGGCCATGGCGTCGATCCTCGGTGGCGGGAAATGCGCGTGGGATCGGCGGAAACGTCTCGTATGCCCTGGTTCCGGCCGCCCGGCGAAAGGCGGCTTGGAAACGTGCGGTCCGGGCCTTGGTTCCGGCCGGCGCGGCCCTGTCGGCGCGGTGCGAGGCGCTGCGGCGCGGGCGGGCGAAGCCGCCCGAAAGCCGCGCGAAGGGCCGAAGGAAAGAGCCGTCGGCGAAAAGAAAAGCCCGCCGCCTTCGGGTGAAGGCGGCGGGCGCGGTCGGCAAACCGTGCGCGGAAGGATCAGGCCACGTTGCGGGCGATCGACTTCAGCGTGTCGGAGACGCTTTTGAGGATGTTGGTGCGCAGGTTGGACACGGCCGACCAGGTGTTCATCGCCATCTGCATCGAGAACATCTTCTCGGTGTCGGAGAGGTTGGCGTTCTGCTCGATGTTGCGGATGTCAGCCTCGATCTGCTGCATCTGCTTGTTCAGATAGGCCTGACGCCAGATGAGATCGAAGCCGTCACGCTTTTCGAGCGAGTTGCCGACATTGGCGTCGTAGGTGTTCGTCAGACCGGACGTGTTCGGATTCGCGAAGGACGTGGTGCCCCAGTAGGAGACGGTACCCGTGGACATGGTCTGACCTCAGTGCTGTTGGTCGGAAATGGTGGTTCGGAACGCCCGGAGGACGAAGCAGGCCGCCTCGACTCCTTTGCGGATCTTTTCGATATGCGCCAACTCGGCGGGATGGGAAGTCTTGCTCATGCGGTCGGCCAGATCCTCTCCGGTCCTGACCAGTCGCGCGATCGTCTCGTCGATCATGACCGCGCCCCCGGGACGGGATGCGGCCTCCTCGATATTCGTCATGCCGAAGTCGAACATGTCGGAACGATATCACGAGGTTTCGGTTCGATAAAGTTCGTCTTCATGCTTGCCGTTTCATCTCGAAGGCGCAACGCGTCCGCATGTAGACACGAAGTTTTTGACGGTCGTCGACTTGGACTTCCCCGAACCGCTCGATCGGATGATGGCGATCCGCCTCCTGAAGCGCGACGACGGCTTCAGCGTAACGCCCACCCAGGAACAAGGCCGCGGCCCGTGTGAACAGGACATGCTCGGACCTGTCGCCTGCCGCGTGCAGGAGATCGAGCCAGATGGAAGCCTTTTCATAATATCCGTGCTGCATCAGCACGAATACATGCAGGCGTACATACCCCGTTATTCGTGGATCGGAGAGATCGTCGCCGAACGCTTGTGGATTATCGTAGTCCTGCATCCGACTTTTCTTCTACGATCCGGCGATCGGGGTTGCAGACCGGGATGCCTCGACACCTGTCGACCTGAATGATTCGGATTGCTGCCGATTTGAACAATCAAGTCAAATCAAAATGCAAGTTCGTACATTTATTTGCATGCTTGACGTCAATAATCGCGGCTGATCTAGGATTCAGGTTCAGAGACAAGAGATTCCTTCGCCTTTGCAGCCGGAAGCAAGGTGGTGGGAAAGGTGGGTCGGTTCGGTGTCGCCGCGTTCGGGTATTTGGCCGAAGGTCCGTTCGCTCGACGACAGTCGAGCCGGCGACCTGTCGGCGCGCCCTTCGATCGGCCGCTCGGGATTCGGCGTCGTTTGCGCCGCAGCGTTTCTGTTCCTCTCAATGTCGGGCTGCACGCGCCTCACCGAAGCGATGGACGACAGTCGCGTGATGCCCGCGACGGAAGAGATCCTGCTCGCCGACAATGGAAACGTGGCAGCATCGCCCGGCGGGATGCAGCGCCGCCCGACCGATCCCGGATCGGCGGGGATGACGAATTTCGAGGGCTCGTTGCGCGGAGACGGCACCGAGCCGACCGGAGCCCTCGGAAGTGCGGGCGGGGCGCGGAGCGAGTTCGGCACGGCGCAGGTCGTGGACCTCAACTTCACCAACACGCCCATTCCGGAATTTCTCGATCGCGTCCTGCGCGGCGCGATGGGCGTCAATTACGTCGCGCCGGGGCAATTGCCGGGCGTCGTCAATTTCCGCACCACGACACCCGTTCCGCGGGATCGGCTTCTCCCGATCGTGCGCGACGTTCTCGCGCTCAACGGCCTGACGATCCGCGAACTCAACGGCGTCCAATATATCGGGCCGCCGGCGTTGTTGCAGCAGCTCGCGACCATGGTGCAGACGAGTTCGTCGGTCGATGCGCGGCTCCGCGTCATCCCGGTGCCCGGCGCCAACGCCAAGAAGGTCGGCGACTTCATCCGCCCGTTGCTGCCGCCGGAGACGGCGATCATCCCGGCTCCGGGACAGGGCGTGCTGTATGTGATGGCCAATCCGGCCGAACTCGCGCAGATCGAAGCGCTCGTCCGCACGGTCTCCGAATCGTCCTTGGGCAACGACATCGTCCGGATCGTCCCGCTGAGCCGGAGCGAGCCCGAACAGATCGCGGCCGAGATCCGGCAGCTCTACACCGAGCGCGGCGAGACGGATTTCAGCGTGATCCCGCTCGCCAATCGCCAGGCCCTGATGATCAGCTCCTCCGACAAGGGGCTGCTCGCCGGGATCGTCAAGCTGGTGATGCGTCTGGACACGTCGGTCCGGTCGAGCGTCGAGGTGCGGGTCATCCAGCTCAAGACGATCCCCGCACGCGTCGCGGCCGATCAGTTGTCGGCGGTCTTCAGCGCCAAGGCGTCGTCGACGGGCCGGCCGGGCGGGCGCTTTTCGTCGGGACAGGATGCGGGACCGCAAGGCGGGCAAGGCGACGGCGCGGCATCCGCGGGCAACAGACCGGTGTTGCGGGCCACGCCGTCGGCGCCGCGCATGACGACGGATTCGGAGGGTTCGCTGGTGGCGGAACCTTCGCCGCCCCGCTTCTCCCTGTTCGATCCGCGACGGTCCGACTCGCGAGGGGCGTCGGGGTCCGGCGGGGGCGGTTCGGGGCCCGGGTCGGGCGGAAATGCGGGCGGCGGAAGGGAGCCCGAGCGATCGGCTCCCGTCGCCGTCATGGCGAGCGACAATCTGACCATCACGGCGGACGAGCGGAACAATTCCCTGCTCGTCTATTCCGACTTCATGACGTTCCAGAAGATCCGGGACATCCTCGAGGCCATCGACATCCCGCAGGCGCAGGTGGCGATCGAAGCCACCGTCCTCGAAGTCGAATTGAACGACTCGCTCCAATACGGCGTGAGCTGGTTCATCCAGAACAACATTCTCGATGCGGCCCGCACCAGCATCTATGCGGGATCGGGGCCGCGCTTCGCGCCGGGGCCGGGCGGCGCCACCAGCCTGCCCTCGGGCGACGGCCCGGGCGGCGCGATCACCGTTTCCGGCGTGATGAACGGCGTTCCCGTGAAGGCGGTGATTCAGGCGCTTCAGGCCGTCACAAACGTGAAGATCATCTCCACGCCCTATCTGACGGTCGTCGACGGGCAGGAGGCGCGGCTGCAGATCGGCCAGGAAGTTCCGTTCGCCTCGGCGACGAACACAAACCAGTTCGGCCAGACGACGCAGACCGTTCAGGTGAAGAACACCGGCATCATTCTGCAGGTCCGGCCCAAGATCAACGGCGACAACAGCGTCAACCTTTCCGTCACGCAGGAGGTCAGCCAGGCCGACCGCAACGTGAATACGGGGACGCTCACGCCGACGATCAATACGCGGCGGATCACGTCCGACGTGCTGGCCTTCTCGGGCGGCACGGTCGCGCTGGGCGGGCTGATCCAGAACCGGATGAACCGCACCACCTCCGGCGTCCCGATCGTGTCCAAGGTTCCCGTCGTCGGCGACCTCTTCAAGCAGACGACCGACAGCGTCACCAAGACGGAGCTGATGATCCTGCTGACGCCCCGCGTGCTGAGGACGTCGGGCGAGATCTCGCAGATCACGCACAAGCTGCGGCGGGAGATGACGCTGCGATGAGCGCTCCGTTCCGCAGATTTCGGCGGAACGCGCCGACCGCCCCTTCCCCGCGATCCGCGGACCTCGCGGGCGGATGCCGCCGCGGCGTCGGGGCGTGGGCCTGATGACGCCGTCCGCCGCCACCGATCAGCTCACCCAAGTGATGATGCTGGTCCTGATCCTGTCGATGCCCACCATCGTCGTCGCCTCGGTGGTCGGGCTTCTCGTCAGCCTGATACAGGCGTTGACACAGGTCCAGGAACAGACGCTCCCCTTCGCGGTGAAGCTCGTCGCCGTCGCGATCACGCTGGCCGCGACCGCCGCCTTCACGGGGGCGGAAATGGTCGCCTACACCTCGTCGATGATCGACAAGATCCCGAGGCTCGTCTCGCGGCCATGAGCGAGATCGTCGCTTTGGCCAAGAGCTACGAGTCGACGATCATCTGGATCTTCGTGGTCGCCTCGCGCCTCTACGGTTTCCTGCTGACGACCTATGTCCTTCCCGTCAATGCGGTCGGCCGCCTCGTCCGCTCGGTCGTGGCGATCGTCTTCGTCCTGCCGATGATCCATGCGCAGAACGCGCCGGGCATGATCCCGCCGAAATTCGAATTCGCGCTGATCGCGGTGCTCGCCGTCGAATTCTTCAAGGGATACATGCTCGGCTACGCGATCGGCTGGATCTTCTGGGTGATGGAAGGCGTCGGCAACATCATCGACAACCAACGCGGCGCGGCGATCGCCTCGGCGGTGAACCCCTTGATGGGGCAGGAAGCATCTCCCATCGCGATCCTGTTCTCGCAGGCGGTCACCGTCTATTTCTTCGCGATCGGCGGCATGTTCGTCTTCTTCAACGTCTTCTACCTGTCCTATGCGATCTTTCCGGCGGGATCGCTGATCCCCAATCTCGACCTTCGATCCGCCGGGGCCTTGTTGACGATCTTCGCCCGGGCGATGGAACTTCTCGTCCTGATCGCAGCACCGCTCGTCCTCGTGATGTTCATCGTGGAATTCGCGCTCGCGATGGTCAGCCGTTTCGCACCGCAGATTCAGGTCTTCATCCTCGCGATGCCGATCAAGAGCGCGATCGCCATCTTCATGATGGTGTTCTACTTCCCGATCGCCCTCGATTTCGCCCTTCGGCCGGCGGCGCGGTTCTACGGGGAAGCCGATTTCGCGGTGAAGCTGCTCGGCGGCGAGCGCTCCTATCGCGAAGTCGTGCCGAACGCCGGATCGGGGCGATGACATGAGCGAGAGCGGCGAAAAGACCGAACTCCCGACACCGAAAAAGGAGCGCGACGCCCGCGAAAAGGGTCAGGTCGCGCGCAGTCAGGAAGTGGTGATCACGATCACGCTGTTCGGCCTGATCGCCTATATCTGGTTCTCATGGGGCGGAATCCTCGAGCGGATGGCCGCGGCCTTCGTGGTTCCGTCCTATCGGGACGGAAACTTCACCATGGTGGCCTTCGCCCAGCTCCAAGGATTGTTCGACCTCCTCGTCGCGGTTCTCCTGCCGATGCTGGCGATCGTGATCTTTCTCGGCATCGCCTCGAACATCGGTCAGTTCGGCTTTCTCATGGCGGGCGACTCCGTCATGCCCAAGCTGGAGAAGATCAGTCCGCTGGCGGGCTTCAAGCGCATCTTCTCGCTCAAGCATCTCGTCGAGACGCTGAAGAACATCCTCAAGATCATCTTCCTGAGCGTTCTGCTGACCATCGCGCTCGAGGAGAACATCGGCAGCCTGCTGCAGGCGGTGCATTGCGGGATCGGATGCGTGAACGCGCTGGCGAGCGCCATGCTCGGCGACATCTTCCGCTATTCGGCGCTCGCCTTCCTGATCATCGCCGGGGCGGATTACGCGTTCCAGCGCCGGACGCACACCAA
>CAYNUN010000004.1:0-7092 GCA_964400345.1 uncultured Methylobacteriaceae bacterium | reverse complement strand
AAGAGCCTGATGATGACGAAGGACGAGGTGAAGCGCGAATACAAGGAGTCGGAAGGCGACCCCCACATCAAGGGCAAGCGGCGCCAGCTCGCTCAGGAATTCGCGATGGGGGACGGCGGCATCGTCAAGAGGTCTTCGGCCGTCATCGTCAATCCGACGCATTACGCCGTCGCGCTGCTTTATGATCGCGACCGGGTGCCCCTCCCCGTCGTCACCGCGAAGGGGGTCGACCTGTATGCGGCGCGGATCCGCGGCGATGCGGAGGCGGCGGGCATCCCGATCTTCCGCAGTCCCGCGCTCGCGCGGAGCCTGTTCGTCGACGCCGACGTGAACGAGCCCGTTCCCGTCGAATTCTTCGACGCGCTGGCCGAAATCCTCGTCTGGATCGAGAAGAACCGTTCGTCCCTTTATCAGGGACGCCCCCTGCTGCACGGCGTCATCGACGTCGAAACCGCCCTCGACCGAGCGCCGCGATGAACCTGGCCCCGACCTCCACCGCCCCTCCGATGCAGGATCCCATGACCTCCGAGACGATGGAGACGGTCTACGCCCGCCGGCGGACGGCGCTCGAAGGGCACCTCGCCGAACAGAAGGCGCGGATCGAGGAGCGCCTGCGCGAACTCGAATTCTTCCACGTGACGGGGCGCGTGACCCGCGTGGTCGGCACGATCATCCATGCCGTCGTGCCGCGCATCCAGATCGGCGAGATCGTCGAACTGCACACGCGCCAGACCGAGGCGAGCATCTATGCCGAATGCGTCGGCTTCATCGAGAATGAAGCCCTTCTCGCGCCGATCGGCGAGACGCAGGGCATCACGCCGACGACGGAGGTGCGCCGCACCGGCCGCGTGCAGGAAGTGCCCGTCGGCCCCGAACTTCTGGGCCGTGTGATCGACGGTCTCGGCCGTTTCATCGACGGGTCCGACCGCCCGTTCCGTCCGGTGGCGTGGCGGCCCGTCTATGCCGATCCGCCCAATCCGATGACGCGGCGGATCATCAAGGACCCGCTGCCCATGGGCCTGCGCGTGCTCGACGGCATGCTCACCGTCGGCGAAGGTCAGCGCATGGGCATCTTCGCCGCGGCGGGCGGCGGCAAATCGACCCTTCTTTCGATGCTGGTGAAGGGCTGCAAGGCCGACATCGTGGTCATGGCGCTGATCGGCGAGCGCGGCCGCGAGGTGCGCGAATTCATCGAGCACGATCTCGGCCCAGAAGGGATGTCGCGCTGCATCATCGTCTGCGCCACGTCCGACCGCAGTTCGATGGAACGCATGAAGGCCGCCTTCATCGCCACCGCGATCGCGGAATATTTCCGCGATCAGGGCAAGAAGGTGCTGTTCCTGATGGACTCCGTCACCCGCTTCGCCCGCGCCCTGCGCGAGATCGGGCTGGCGGCGGGCGAACCGCCGACGCGCCGCGGCTTTCCGCCTTCGGTCTTCGCCAATCTGCCGAAGCTGATGGAGCGGGTCGGCATGAACGACAAGGGCTCCATCACCGCCTTCTACACCGTGCTCGTCGAAGGCGACGACATGACCGAACCCGTCGCCGACGAGACGCGCTCCATCCTCGACGGCCACATCATCCTGTCGCGCAAGCTCGCGGCGTCGAACCACTACCCGGCCATCGACGTCACGGCGTCCAAAAGCCGCGTGATGGACAAGGTCGTCTCCGACGAACACAAGAAAATGGCCGGACAGGTCAATTCTTGGATCGCGGCCTACAACGACATCGAGCTACTGATTCAAGTCGGAGAATACAAGCCGGGAGGCGACGCGGCGGTCGATCTTGCCGTGTCCAAGCACAAGGCGATCAAGGAATTCCTCTGTCAAAGAACGAACGAGTTCAATACACTTGAGGAGACCCTGTCCAGACTCGAAGAATTGAACCGTTGATTCGGAAGATCGGCCGCCTTCTCAAGATCAAGGAAATGCGCGAGCAGGAAACACTCCGGCTCATGCAGATCAAAAGGCGCGCCTTGGTGGAAGCCGAGACGGAGCGCGCGGAGGCCGTCAGGATCCGCGACGAAGGCGAACGCACCTATCCGGACCGCGAACAGGCCGTCTACGACACCGTGATGGGCCGCATCGTCGAACAGGACGCCGTCGAGGACATGAAGGCGGCGCTGGTCCGCCTCGCCGAAAGCCGTCAGGAGCTGCGGGACGAAGTGACCCGGATGGATCACGTCGTCGCGCGGTTCAGGCGCGAATTGCAGGACGCGCGGGAAGCCCATGCCGCCGCGGTCCGCGCCAAGGAAAAATACGTCTTTCTCTACGGCCATGTCCGCGACATCGCGCTCGCCGAGGCGGAAGCGCGCGAAGAGAGCGAGATCGAGGAGCTCTTCTCCAAACCGATCAAGACGCCCGACGGGACCGCGGCCCATGGTGGATGACGTCCGTGGAACGAACCCGCGTCTCGCGACGCCCGCAGGCGGCGCCCCGGGATCGGCGGAATCGCGCGCGACGTCCTTCGCGGGGGCCGACGTTCAGACCGGAACCTCGGGACGGCACTCCTCTCCGTGGGGCGGCGCGGATTTCGAGCGGCGTCGCGCGATGCTGGAACGGATGATGGAGGCCCGAAACGACGGCAGGGAGCCCGAAAAGGACGCCTTGCGGGACGAGAGCCGTCGGGACCGCAGCGATGCGAGCGACGGCGACGGCCTCGGCGAGGGCTTCCTCCAGCGTTCGCCGCCGCCGCCCGGCGGCCTTGCGGAGCCGCGCCCCGTCGAGGCGAGCGTGCCCGCGCCGCTTTCCGCCGGTCTGCGCGACGAGGTCGCGGCGATCGAACGGCTCGTCCGCGACTTCAATCTGCGCGACCCGCTTCTGGCGGCGCATCGCATGTCCTGCCGACTCGATTTCGGCTTGGGCTTCCCGGTCACGGCCGAGGTGCAGGGCACGGCGCGCGAGATCGAGATCCGCTTCGACGTGACGTCCGAACTCTTCGCGCAGAAGACGGGGTGCCCGGTGGGGATGATGGCGGAGGCGCTGCGCGCCCGTTTCCCCGACCTGCGGGTCCATGTCGTCTTCGCGCCCTCCTCCGTCGCCGACCGCGACGAAGACGAGCCGGAGGCCGACGCATGAGCGAGCGCCTCGAACTCGGACGCCGCATCCCGATGAGCGCCGCCGACACGGCCTTGTGGAACGCCGTGCTCGCCCGCTTCGCCGAGGCGCACCCCGTCTCGGATACGCTGGCTCTGCGGATCCGCCCCTCCGATCTCGCCTGGTCCTCGCCCGAGGTGGACCGCATGACGATCGCGGGCGCCGCGGTCGCCTATGAGTGGCTGAGCCTGCCGCCCGATCTTCCGCAGGGCCTGCAGCTTCCCGCCGAGCGTCTCGCCGCGCTGCCGCAGGCCGTCCGTCCGCTGATGAGCGCGATGATGCTCGAACGCGCCGCAAGGGCTTGGCCGAGCCTTCGGCCCGTTCATGCGGGCGTCGCCGCGGCGCCCGATGCGACGAGCGCGTTGCGGCTTCTCCTCGAATTCTTCCGCGACGGGGCGCCCTCGGGCGCGCTTCTCGTCGGTCTCGCGCGGTCCGACGCCGCCGCGCTGGCGCGCGCCGCGGGCTTCGACTCCCCCGCCGCGCTCGCGCCCGACCCGACCTTGCCCGTCGAGATCCTGCCGCGCATCGCTTCCGTCACGGTCCGGGCCTCCGAGGCCGCGGCGCTCGCGCCGGGCGACGTGGTGATGCTCGGAAGGCTGACGGAGCCGTTCGATGCGCTCCGCATCGGCCCGAATCTTCACGCCGTCCGCAGGACCGAGGACGGCGGCCTCACTCTGGATGTCGCGCCATGATGCAGGACGAACCGCAGGACGCACCGCAGCCGGTGAACGAGGCCGCGCACGCTCCGCTGCATGAAGAGACGTCGCACGCCCTTTCGTCGCCCGGCGACATGCTGGTGACGCTGGATTTCCACCTTCCGGCGCGCACGGTGTCCTTGGCCGAAGCTTCCGCCTGGACGGAGGGCGGCCTGATCGCCCTGCCCGATACGGGCCTCGAAGCCGACGTTCCGATCACGGTCCGCAACGGCGACCGCGTGATCGCCGCGGGCCGCCTCGTCCGGCTGGACGACTGCTTCGGGGTTCGGATCGACAAGACCTTCCTGCGTCGTTGAGCGGCGAAGACGAAAGCGGTGCAGCGGTAGCGTCATGGTCGAACCTCTCAGTCTCATCCTCGCCCTCGCGGCCGCGGCGCTCGTGCCCTTCATCGCCATCGCCGCGAGTTCCTTCATCAAGATCGCGGTCGTGCTGATGCTCATCCGCAACGCGATCGGGACCCAGCAGACGCCCCCCAACATCGCGCTCAACGCGATCGCGATGATCATCTCGATCTTCGTGATGGCTCCCGTGATCCGCGAGGCCTACGCCGCCGCTTCGGCCGTCGCCGCACAGGGCGCGGGCATGCGCGACATCGAGGGGCTGTACAATGCGGCGCTGCCGCCCGTTCTCGACTTCCTCAAGAAACATGCGGGCCAGCGGGAGCTTCAATATTTCTACGAGACCGCGACGGTTCTCTGGCCGCAATCGATGCGCGACACGATCGGCATCGACAACATCCTGATCGTTCTGCCCGCCTTCACGCTCACGGAACTGCGCGAGGCGTTCGAAATCGGTTTCCTGATCTATCTGCCCTTCATCGCGATCGATCTGATCGTGTCCAACATTCTGCTCGCCATGGGCATGATGATGGTCAGCCCGCTCACGATCTCGCTGCCCTTCAAGTTGCTGCTTTTCGTGATGGTGGACGGCTGGTCGAAACTGACTTTGGCCGTCGTGAAGACTTACATCTGAACAATCGAAAATCGCAGTCGGATGACGCTCTTGAGGGATGTGCGCCGGCGCACATCCGATTGACTTCTTATGGTCGTAATAGAACATTCATCGACGACGAATTCTCATCGTCCTCCGCCGAAAAAACCGATGTTTTTTCTGGTGATGGATGAAAAATGGAGCTGAATGGACATGGTCGGACTTCTCGACGATTTCAATCCGAAGGCGAACCCGATCTTCGCGCGCAGCGATTGGCGCGACATCGTCAAGAGTTCGCTGAACCGGTTCGGCCTCAAGGACGACGCGCTGATCGACGCCGTTCTCGACTCCGGCGGGTCCATCGGCTCCGTTCTCGGCCTCGGACCCGAACATGTGGCGGCCTTCGTCCAGATCGGATCGGATCATCTCGCGCATGGACGCCTCGAAGACGCGCTCAACGCCTTCGGCTTCGCCGCGATGATCGATCCGATGGATCACAAGGCCTATTTCGGCCTCGCTTCCGTCATGCAGGTCAAGGGCGACTTCAAGACCGCGGCCCAGAACTACGTGATGGCGATGACGCTCGAGCCGCATTTCCCCTTCGGATATCTGCGCCTCGGCGAGTGCCACATGGCCGCCAAGGAATTCGCCCGCGCCAAGGAATGCTTCGAGACCGCGAAGAAGATCGCGGTCGGGCATGCCGACGCCCCGAAGATCGATGCGCAGGCCGACCGCATGCTCGCGGTCATCGCCGCCAAGAACTGAGCGCCGCAGCGCTCGCAACACGGATCAGGATCGCACTCGAAAGAGGCGAGGAGGTTACGATGTCGACCACCCCGGTGGGCGGAAGCCCGAACCCGCAATACACCCAGCCCACGACCGACGATACGACCGTCGAAAAGCCGAAGACTCCCGCGACCGGAAGCGGCGTCGTGGTCGGGTCGGACAACCCGGTTCCGGACAGCGGCGGCGCCAAGCCCGCTCAAGGAGACGCGATCCTCTCCGCGATCCTCGACGGCTTGACGAGCCTGCTCGCCGGCCAGGTCAAATCGCCCAAGGATCTTGAAGTGCTGGTCGCCGAAGTGATCGGCAAGATCAAGGCCCAGATCGAGAAGACCCAGGAAGGCAAGGCCAAGACCGAAAGCAACAACCAGCGGGCCATCAATCAGGAGAAACTCGAAAAGATCGAGGACAGCCTGAAGCTGCTCGAGGAGTCGGGCGCCTTGAAGGACGCCAACGGCATCATGGGCTGGTTCAAGGTCGCGCTCAGCTTTCTGTCGGCGGTGGTCCAGATCGGCGTCGGCATCGCGATGTTGGCGAGCGGCAATCCGCTGGGCGTCTTCCTGCTCGTGAAGGGAAGCCTCGACCTGCTGGGTGCGGTCGACAGCACCTTGAAGCAAGCCACGGGAAGCGGCATCGCGGGCAATATAGCGAAGGCCTTCGGGGCGAGCGACGAAGTCGCGATGTATGCGGATATCGGCTTTTCCGTCACGCTCGCCGTCGCCACGATCGTCGTCAGCATCATGTCGATGCGGGTCGACGGCGCCGCCGAAGCCATGGCCTCGGGCGCCAAGGTCGCCGCCGACGTCGAAGGCATGGTCACGGGTCTCGTGACCTCGGGCCTCGACATCGCCACCGCGATCAACGGCTACCGGGCGGCCGAAAAACAGGGCGACTCGATCAAGATGCAGGCCGAAAAGGCCAAGCTGGACGCGCTGCTCGACCAGTTCTCGGGCCAGATTTCGACCGCCTTCCAGAATATGTCCAAGGTGGGCGAGGACTTCGTGGCGATGATTCAGAAGCTCATGGAATCGATCAACAACCGTTCGACCACGGTCGACAATCAAACGTTCAAGGCCTGAGGAGGCGATGATGTCGACCGTCGAGAACAAACCCGTCACCCCTACCTATATCCCGGGCGGTTCGACCGAAACCGGTGACGTCGAAGGCAAGAAGCCCCAGAAGGAGGTCACCGTCGGCGCCGGGAACGGCGCGACGCCCACCGCGGTGCCGACCGGCGACGACGACGTCGGAATGGTCATGACCGTGGGCGTGGACGACGACACCATCGAAGTGCCGGTCACCTACGGCGACATGCAGAAGCTGTTCGGGATCAGCGACGAGGCTTGGTCGCAGATCACGCCGCAGGACAAGGAAGTCCTGATGAAGGCGATGATCGAAACCGTGAACCAGATGTCGAAGAAGGCCACGGACGACATCGTGCTCAACGCGGCAGCCGCGCAGACGGCGAATTTCGCGCAGGCGGGCGAACTGGATACCGCCGCGCAGAAGGTGCTGACGAGCGGCATTCTGCAGCTCGTGGCGGGCGCGGTCCTCGGCACCCTCGGCGG
>CAYNUN010000003.1:0-20111 GCA_964400345.1 uncultured Methylobacteriaceae bacterium | reverse complement strand
ACGGCGAAGCGCTTGCCGTGCGGTTCGGTGAGGATGCGGTTCAAGAGCGTCGTCTTGCCCGCGCCGAGATAGCCAGTGAGCACGGTGACGGGGATCTTGTCGGTCATGGTCGCCTGTCTTCCTTTCCCGTCTCCCGCGAGGGGGGGCGGATATTCGGGTCTTATATCGTGACCGCGGCGCGGAATGCCGGCCCTTGCGCCCGCATATCCGACGTCACGCTTCGAGATGCCGGCGCGGCAGCGCCCGGATCACCAGTCCGCCATGCGCGCCGAACAGGATCGAGAAGGCGTAGATCGCGCCCGCGCAGAGGATCACCGTCGGCCCGGTCGGCAGGCCCGCATGGAAGGAGACGAGAATGCCCGCCGTGCCCGAGAGCAGGCCGAAGCCCGTCGCCCAGCCGATCATGCCGCCGACATGCTCGGTCCAGAAACGGGCGGCGATGGCGGGCAGCATCATCAGGCCCACGGCGAGCAGCGTGCCCAGCGCATGGAAGCCCGCGACAAGGTTCATCACGACGAGCGCGAGAAAACCCAGATGCGCGATCGCGCCGCTCCGGCTCACGGAGCGCAGATAGCCCGGGTCGACGCATTCGAGCACCAGCGGGCGATAGAGAAGCGCGAGGCCGATCATGCTCGCGGTCGCGGTGCCCGCGAGGAGATGAAGCGTCGGGTCGTCGAGCGCGAGGACCGAGCCGAACAGGACGTGGAGCAGATCCACGTTCGAACCCTTCAGCGAGACGATCGTCACGCCGCCCGCGAGCGAGAGCAGATAGAAGGCCGCGAGCGAGGCGTCTTCCTTGAGGACGGTCGTCCGAGCGACGAGGCCCGAGAGCAGAGCCACCGCCATGCCCGCGAAAAGGCCGCCCACCGTCATCCAGCCGAGCGACAGGCCCGCAACAAGATAGCCGATAGCCGCGCCCGGCAGGATCGCATGCGCCATGGCGTCGCCGACGAGGCTCATCCTGCGCAGCATCAGGAACACGCCGACCGAACCCGCGCCGAGCGACAGCGAGACGATGCCCGCGAGCGCACGGCGCATGAAGCCGAAATCGGCGAAGGGCGCGATCAGGAGATCATACATCGAAGGCTCAGGCCGCGCGGGAACAGGCGGCCGCGTCCGGCGCATGCGACTCGGCCATGCGGCGCGCACGCAGGAGATTTTCGGGCGTCAGCACCTCGGACGTCGCGCCCCAGGCGACGGCTTCCCGCGCGATCAGCAGCGTCTGCGGGAACATGCCGCGCACGAGTTCGATATCGTGCAGCACGGCCACCACGGTCCGCTCCTCCGCATGCCAGCGGCGGACGAGGTCGAGGAGATCGGCGGCGGTCTTGGCGTCGATGGCCGTCAGCGGCTCGTCGAGCAGGATCACGGAGGCGTCCTGCAGCAGCAGGCGGGCGAAGAGCGCGCGCTGCATCTGGCCGCCGGAAAGCGTGCCGATCACGCGGTCTTCGAAGCCCGTCATGCCGACGGCGGCGAGCGCTTCCGAGACCGCGATGCGGTCCTTGCGGCCGAGCCCGCCGAACAGGCCGTGCCGACGCCAGAGCCCCATGGAGACGAGATCGAACACCGAAAGCGGGAAGGAACGGTCGACATCCGCCGCCTGCGGCAGCCAGGCGATGCGGGCATTCGTCTCGATGCGGCCTTCGAGCGGCGCGATCGCGCCAGCGATGCCCTTGAGCAGCGTGGACTTGCCCGCGCCGTTGGGGCCCACCACGGCCGTGAGACTGCCCGCCGGGATCACGCCCGAGAGATGATGCACGGCCGGACGACGCTCATAGCCGAGCGTCACGTTCTCCAGACGAACGGAAGCGGCGGCGCGGCTCATATCGCGGTCGCCCACAGAACGACGCCCCAGAGCAGCGTCGAGAACACCACCGCGCCCACGAGCCGTTCCCCCGCCGAAAGCCTCAGCAGCGAGAAGCCGACGCGATGCGGTACGGCGTGGTGATGGGGATGAGCATGAACCATATCCTCAATATACAGCCGCCGTCGGCCGCGGCCAAGAGAAATGCAACAGTGTTACACAAATCAGCAGATGCGCTTTCGCCATGAAACGCATCCGCTTCGAACCGGCCGAGTGAACCTCCGACGTCATGCCCGCGCAGGCGGGCATCCAAGGCTTGGACAAGCCCTCGCGGCGAGGCGCGTCCCGCCCCCTCAGAACGGGTGGTACTGATAGAGCCAGGTTTCGCTCAGCACCTGATCCTTGAGCTTGAGGAAGCACCGCATCTCCACGGGCTCCTTGCCGTCGACGGTGATGTCGAAGGTGGCGCGCCACTGGCCGGGCACGTCGTTGGGCACGGCCTCGGTCATGATGAGGCTCACCTTGCCGCGCGACGTCGTGATCACCGCTTCCGGAAGCACGCCTTTCGGCAGGCCGGCGAGCGGCTTGCCGCGGAATTCGACGGCGAATTTGCGAACGCCCGCCGGACGCGGATGGCCGGGCTGGCCGCCGCGGCCGATGCGCGTCGCGACCACGCGGGCGAGCGGGGAGGGGAAGGGCTCGTCGCCGTACCAATGGATCCGGTATTTCAAGTCGTAGGTCTTGCCCGCCGTCGCGGGTTCGGCCGGGACCCACATGGCGACGATGTTGTCGTGGATCTCGTCGTCGGTCGGCAGCTCGGTGAGTTGCACCGCGCCGCGGCCCCAATCGCCGATCGGCTCGACCCAAGCGGAGGGGCGGTCGTGATAGCGCACGCCGTCGAGATAGTTTTCGACGTTGCGGTCGCGCTGCGACAGGCCGAAGCCCCTCGGAGAACGATCGGAGAAGCTCGAGACCATCACGCGGTCGGGATTGTTGAGCGGCCGCCAGATGTGCTCGCCCGTGCCCGTCCAGATCGCGAGGCCGTCCGAATCATGGACCTCGGGACGCCAGTCGATGCCCTTGGGCTTCACGGTTTCGGAGTACCAGAACATCGAGGTCAAGGGCGCGATGCCGAAGCGGTCGATCGCCTTGCGCAGGAACAGCGACGCCTCGACGTCCATCAGAACGCCCTTGTCGCGCGTCATCCGGAACCGATAGGCGCCCGTGATGCTCGGCCCGTCGAGCAGCGCGCCGACGGTCACAGGATCCTTGTCGGTCGCCGCGGGCTCGAACCAGAAGGCGACGAAGTCCGGAAACTCCTCCGGAGCGCCCGTCCCCGGCGCGAGCGCGATGCCGCGCGCCGAAAGGCCGACCTGGCCGAGATCGCCCACCGCACGGAAATAGGAGGCGCCGAGAAAGGTCGCCCAGGGTTCGAGCTTCTTCCAGTCGGGGCCGTTGCGGCTTTCCTGCACCCAGAAGCCCGCGAAGGCCGAAGGCTGTGCCGGAAGCTTCGCCGCGACGTGATCGGGTCCGCCCATGAAGACGCGGGGATCATAGAGGATCTCGCGGGCGCGACCGCCCTCGACGGCATGCATCTTCACCGTCTTGGGGAAGAACATGCCGACATGCTGGAACGTGATCGGGTAGGCGGCGCCGCCGTTGCCCCACAATGCGGCGTCCTGCCGGTAGCGGAGCTTGCCGTGCGCGTCGTAGTCGATCTTCGACACGATCTCGGGGTTCGGGCGGGGCGGCGCGACATAGGGCTTGGCCGCGCGCTCGCGCGCCATGCGCTTCAGCGCTTCGAAATCATAGGGTTCCGCCGGGCCGAACTGCAGCTGCACGGGGGCGGATTGCTGCGCTTCGGCCGAGCCTATTCCGGCAAGCGCCGCAGCCTGCATCGCGAGGGAGAGCTGAAGGAAGGTCCGGCGGTCGAGACTCATGGCTTGATCGGTCCTCGGGCGTTCCAGTTCGGCCGGGCGGGGCCCGACGCGGCTTCCGATACAGGAGGCGGGGGCCGATGCCAATGCGGCCCGGGCGGTGCGGTCGGCTTCTTCCGCGTCAGCCGCGGACCGGCTCGACCTCGGCCGCACGACGCATGAAGAGCGTGAGGCCGTAGAGCCCGATCATCGTGAACACGGTCATCAGAACATAGCCGATCGTCGTGCCGAGACCGAACAATCCCGCGATCGCCCAACCGGCCGCCAGCGCGACGCCGACGATCTCGGTGCCGACGAGAATCGCGAGGCTCACCAGGGTCCAGAAATTCTTGGTGTTGAAGCGCTTCGAGCCGGTCACGGGCCATCTCTCCTGAAAGGATCGGATTGCACTATAACGGTCCGAGCGCGACCGCAAGAATCGCGTAGCCCGTCCGTGCGCGGACCATGTTTCGAAAGTCGCCGTTCATGAAGGACACGCCCGTATTCTCCACCGCCGCCGCGGCCGCGCCGCACATCCTCGCCGCGGAGACCGGCCGCAACGTCATGGCCATGGGCGGCAACGCGGTCGAGGCGATGATCGCCATGGCGGCGACGGTCGCGGTGGTCTACCCGCATATGAACGGGATCGGCGGCGACGGATTCTGGCTCGTCCGCGAGAAGAACGGCAAGGTCCGGGCGCTCGAAGCGGCGGGTCAGGCGGGCGCGCTCGCCACGATCGAGCGATACCGTGCGATGGGGCACGAGGTGATCCCCTCGCGCGGCGGCGATGCGGCGCTCACGGTGCCGGGCGCGGTCGGCGGATGGGCGGGCGCGCTCGAACTCGCCGCCGCCATGGGCGGCAAGCTGCCGCTGCGCGACCTCCTCGCCGATGCGATCCGCTTCGCGGGTGACGGCGTGCCCATGACGCCCGGCGAAGCGGGCTATTCGCTCAAGGACGAGGCGAACTGTCTCGCCGCGCCGGGCTTCGCCGACGCCTTCATGCGCGACGGCAAACGGCACGATGCGGGCGAGATCCGACGCTTTCCCACGCTTGCGGCGACGCTCGAACGGCTCGCCCATGCCGGCCTCGGCGATTTCTACAAGGGCGATGTCGGTCACGAGATCGGGGTGGATTTCGAACGGCATGCGCTCGCCGTCACCCGGGCCGATCTCGAACGTTTCCGCACGCATTGGCGCGAGCCGCTCGTCGCGAAGATCCCGGGCGCGACGCTCTACAATCAGCCGCCGCCGTCCCAAGGGCTCGCGCAGCTCGTGATGCTCGGCGCCTTCGCTCGGCTGGGCGACAAGGAGCCCGAGAGCTTCGACCATATCCACGGCCTCGTCGAAGCGACCAAGCGCGCCTGGCGCATCCGCGATGCGGTGGTGACCGATTTCTCGATGCTGACTCACGACCCGCAATCCTTCCTGACGGATGCGAGGCTCGCGAAGGAGGCGGAGGCGATCTCCGGGACGAAGGCCGCGCCCTTTCCGCTGCCGCCGATGGGCGACGGCGACACGATCTGGATGGGCTGCATCGACAAGGACGGCAACGCCGTCTCCTACATCCAGTCGTTGTTCTGGGAATACGGGTCGGGCGTCGTGCTGCCGCGCACGGGCATCCTGCTGCAGAACCGCGGGCGCTCCTTCTCGCTCGATCCCCGGTCGAAGAACCCGCTGCAGCCGGGGCGCAAGCCCTTCCACACGCTCAACACGCCCATGGCGGTCTTCGACGACGGCCGCGTGATGTCCTACGGTTCGATGGGCGGCGATCCGCAGCCGCAGATCGGGACGCAGATCTTCGTGCGCCATGCGATGCACGGCATGCCGATCTCGGAGGCGCTCGACCGGCCGCGTTTCGCCCTGTCCCTCGCCTGGGGCGCCGCGAAGGCGACGCTGAAGGTCGAGGATCGGTTCGATCCGGACCTGCTCCGCGCGTTGGAGCGGGCCGGGCACGATGTCGAAAGCTTCGGCAGACCGTACAGCAGCGCCGCCGGGCATGCGGGCATCCTCGTCCGTGATCCCCGCAACGGCTCGGTCGCGGCGGATCATGATCCGCGGGCGGACGGAGGCGCGGCGGGGCTTTGATCCCGCTTTCCTTCCGCGCCCGTCGGGCGTAGCGTATGGACAAAGTTACGCGTGCGTATGGAAAGGACTGGGAGACGGCGATGACGCTTCAGATCCGCAACCCGCGCGCTCATGAACTCGCGCGAGAACTGGCCGACCGGCGCGGCGTCTCCATGACGGACGCCGTTGTGCAGGCCTTGGAAAAGGCGTTGAAGGACGAGCGCGCGCGCCTGCCGTTGCGCGAGCGCATCAAGCCCATCATCGACAAGCTGCATGAGGGTGCGCAGCCGGGCGGACATGTCATGAGCAAGGAGGAGATCGACGCGATGTGGGGCCACGAGTGATGTTCGTGGACACCTCCGTGCTCGTCGCGATCCTTGCGCGCGAAGCCGACGCCGACGTCATGGCGGACAGGCTCGAAGCGGCTTCGTCACGCGTCACCTCGCCCGTCGTCCTGCTGGAAGCCGCGATGATCCTGTCCACGCTGCTCCGCAAGGACCCGAGGGACGTGCTCGTCGACATCCGCAGCTTCCTCGAACGCGCCGCGATCGACGTCGTGCCCGTCACCGAAAGCACCGGCGACGCCGCCGTCGAGGCCTTCGCGCTCTACGGCAAAGGGCGTCATCCCGCCCGGCTCAATTTCGGCGACTGCCTCTCCTACGCCTCCGCGAAGGAACATCGCCTTCCGCTCTTCTACAAGGGCGACGATTTCGCCCGGACCGACCTCGCCTGAACGAAAACGCGAAGAGGACAACCCCATGCTGCTTCCCGACGATCCCGTGCAGGCCTTCCTGCCCTATCCGCCCGTTGCGGTCGCGAACGCCGCTTCCGGTCCGCTCGCGGGGCTTACGGTCGCCGTGAAGGACATTTTCGACGTCGCGGGCTATCCGACGGGCTGCGGCCAGCCGCATATGCTCGCGCTGTCGGGCATCAAGACGAAGACCGCGCCGATGGCGCAGGCCTTTTTCGATGCGGGCGCACGTTTCGTCGGCAAGACGCATACGGTGGAACTGGCATTCTCGCTCAACGGCAAGAACGCGCATTTCGGCACGCCCGTGAACGCGGCCGCGCCCGACCGGATTCCCGGCGGCTCCTCCTCGGGTTCCGCCGCGGCGGTGGCGGCGGGTCTCGCCGATATCGGCCTCGGCTCCGACACCGGCGGCTCGGTGCGCGGGCCCGCGAGCTATTGCGGCCTCTTCGGCATCCGGCCGACGCATGGCCGCCTGCCGCTCGACCTCACGATGCCGCTCGCCGAGAGCTTCGATACTCCCGGCTGGTTCACGCGCGACGCCGCGACCTTCGTCCGCGTCGGCGACGCGCTGCTCGGGGACGATCCCGCCCCGTTGCCCGGCACGCCGCGCATCATGATCGCCGAGGACCTCTTCGAGCAGACCGATCCCTTGGCGAAGCCGCTGTTCGACGCGGTGTTGGCCCGCATCGACCGCATGGGCGAACCGCTCGGGCGCGTGCGCGTCGTCGCGCCGGATTTCGACGCGCTGTATTGGGCCTTCCGTTATTTGCAGGGGCACGAGGCCTGGCAGGCGCACGGACCCTTCATCACCAAGCACAAGCCCTCGCTCGGGCCGGGCATCGCCGAGCGTTTCGCCTTCTCGAGCACGATCGGCCATCCCGAAGTGAAGGACTCGCAGAATGTGCGTAAGCGTTTCCGCGAGCATCTCGCCGCGATCCTCGACAAGGACGGCGTCCTGATCCTGCCGACCGTGCCGGATGTCGGCGCGCTGATGGCGGCCTCGGAAGCCGATCTCGAAGCGCAGCGCAACCAGTCGCTGCGGCTTCTCTGCGTCTCCGGTCTCTCGGGCTTCCCGCAGATTTCCATGCCGCTTCTGTCGCGCGACGGCGCGCCGATCGGCCTGTCGATCCTCGGACCCGCGGGCTCCGACCGGACCCTGGTGCATCTCGCGGCGAAGATCGCGAACGCGGCGGCGGTGAAGATCGCGTAAAGACGGCAGGTGTCATCCCGGCCGGAGCGGAAGCGGAGAGCCGGGATCCAGCCTTCAAGCGCGAGGCGGCTGACCCGTCTCCCGGATCCCGGGTCCGCTGCGCGGCCCGGGACACGGAAGAGCACGGGCAACCTGGGAAAGCCCTCCGACCCGAGAAACCTCTTGGTGAGGGGCTCCCGCCGGGGCGCGTCTCGAACCGCGAGGTTTTCGCGCCTCGATGCCCGGCGATGGTTCGAGACGGCCCGCTGCGCGGGCTTCCTCACCATGAAGGGGAAGATGACCAAGGGAGGGCGCCTGTCCGTCCCTCAAGAGCCCCACTTCCAGAAGTCCTGCCCTTCCTTCGCATAGGCTCCGGCGAGCACCATGCGGTGCACTTCCGTCGCGCCGTCGACGAGGCGCGCCTGTCGGGCGTAGCGGTAGATCCACTCCAGCACCGTGTCCTGCGAATAGCCGCGCGCGCCGTTGATCTGGATCGCGACGTCCGCCGCCTTGTGCAGCGTATCGGCGACATGGACCTTCGCCATGGAGACGGCCTTCTTCGCGAAATCGCCCCGGTCGATCAGCCAGGCGGCATGCATCACGAGGAGGCGTCCGATCTGGATGTCCTGCGCGATCTCGCCCATCTTCACCTGCACGGTCTCGCGGTCGGCGAGGCGCACGCCGAAGCCGTAACGTTCCCCGGCATAGTCGGCGGCGATCTCCATGCAGCGTTTCGACAACCCCAGCCAGCGCATGCAATGGGTGAGGCGGGCGGGGCCGAGGCGGATCTGCGTGGCCTTGAGCCCGTCGCCGACGCCCATCAGCACGTTCTCGTCCTCGACTTCGAGCCCGTCGAATTCCAGCTCGCAATGGCCGCCGTGCTCCTCCGGTCCCATGATCGGGATGCGGCGCAGGATGCGCCAGCCCGGCTGATCCTTGTGGAAGAGGAAGGCGGTGAGGCCCTTGCGCGGGTCGTCCGACGTCCGCGCCATCAGGATGAAATGCGACGCCGCGCCCGCACCCGTGATGAACCATTTCCGCCCGCTGATCACCCATCTGCCGCCGACGCGCTCGGCACGCGTCAGCATCATGCCGGGGTCGGAGCCGCCGCCGGGATGCGGCTCCGTCATCACGAAGGAGGAGCGGACCTTGCCTTCGACGATCGGGCGGAGCCAGCGTTCCTTCTGCGCGGGCGTGCCGACTTTGGCGAGCAGATTCATGTTGCCGTCGTCGGGCGCGGCGCAATTGAGCGCGGCGGGACCGAAGATCGAGCGGTTCGCCTCCTCGTAGATCGCCGCCCAGCCCATGACGGGCAGGCCCATGCCGCCGAATTCCCGCGGGGTCTGCGGCGCCCAAAGGCCTGCGGCCTTGGCCTTGGCGCGGACCGCGTCGAGCACGTCGTCGCGGATGTTCTCGTGCGGGTCGTAATTCGCGCGGTCGGCCTCGAGCGGCAGGACATGATCCGCGATGAAGGCGCGCGTCTCGAGCCGCAGGGCGTCGATCTCGGGCGGGAGCGTGAAATCCATGGGAACCTCAGAGCGGAAGAACATGGCCGCCGTCGACGACGACGGAAGCGCCCGTCATCCAACGGCCGCCCTTGGATGCGAGCAGCAGGAGCGGACCGTCGAGATCCCCGTCCTCGCCGAAGCGGCGCATCGGAATGTCGGGGATCATGGCTTGCCCCGCGGGCGAAGTCAGATAATCGCGGTTGAGCTCGGTGACGGCATAGCCCGGGGCGAGCGCATTGACGCGGATGTCCTTGCCGGCGAGCTCATGGGCCATGACGCGGGTCAGATGCAGGACGCCCGCCTTGGACGTGCAATAGGCCGCGACCGCCTTCTGGGTTTCCAGCCCGAGCACGGAGGCGACGTTCACGATGCTGCCGGGCTTCTTCGCCGCGATCATCCGACGGGCCGCCTCCTGCGCGCAGAACATCACCGCATCGAGATTGAGGGCCATGACCCGCGCCCAGCCCTCGCGCGTCTCGTCGACGAGCTTGGCGGCATGCGCCGTGCCTGCATTGTTGATCAGGATCGTGACCGTGCCGAAGGCGTTCTCCGCCTCGTCGAAGGCGCGGGCGATGCCTTGCTCGGTCGTCACGTCCGCCGCGACGGCGACCGCTGCGCCGCCCATGGCGAGGATGGCGTCGAGATTGGCCTGCAGCGGCTCCGGCCGGCGCGCCGTGAGCACCACCTTCGCCCCGTTCGCGGCCAGCACGCGCGCGAAGCGCGCACCGAAGCCGGAGGATGCGCCCGTGACGAGGGCGACCTCGCCCGAAAGATCGAACAGTTCCGCGGCCTTCATGGCTCTCTCGTCCTCCCGTTCGGGCGTGATCATGGCGTTTGCGCCGAGCACGTCAAACATTGCCCGCGGGATCGCGCCGCGGCATCATCGCTTCATGCAACACGACGACCAAGATCACGACCACGATCACGATCATCACCATGGTCATCACCACGGCCACTGCCACGGCCATGGTCACGATCATGATCACGGTTCGGAACTCTCCGAAGCCGCCCTGCGCGTTCGCGCGCTCGAAACGGTCTTGATCGAGAAGGGTTATGTCGATCCCGCGGCGCTCGACCTGATCGTCGAGACCTATGAGACGAAGATCGGCCCCCGCAACGGGGCGCGCATCGTCGCCAAGGCCTGGAGCGATCCCGCCTTCAAGGCGCGTCTGCTGGCCGACGGCACGGCGGCGGCGGCCGAATTCGGTTTCGGCGGTCGTCAGGGCGAGCATCTCGCGGTCGTCGAGAATACCCCCGACCTGCATAACCTCGTCGTCTGCACCCTGTGCTCCTGCTATCCGTGGCCCGTTTTGGGCCTGCCGCCCGTCTGGTACAAATCCGCGCCCTACCGCTCCAAGGCGGTGATCGATCCGCGCGGCGTGCTCGGCGATTTCGGCACGGCCTTGCCCGCCTCGACGAGGATCCGCGTGTGGGATTCGACGGCGGAGATGCGCTATCTCGTCCTGCCGATGCGGCCGGAAGGCACCGAAGGCTGGAACGAGGAGCGCCTTGCGGACTGCGTCACCCGCGATTCGATGATCGGCACGGGCCTCGCCCGCATCCCGGAGACGGCGGCATGAACGGCGCGCAGGATCTCGGCGGCATGATGGGCTTCGGCCCGGTCAGGCCGGAGAAGGACGAACCCGTCTTCCACGCCGAATGGGAAAAACGCGCTCTCGCCGTCACGCTCGCCTCCGCCGCGCTCGGCGAATGGAATCTGGACATGGGTCGGCATGCCCGCGAGTCGCTGCCGCCCGGCGACTATCTGACCTCGAGCTATTACGAGATCTGGACCAAGGCGCTCGCCGACATGCTCGCCGCGCGCGGCATGGTCGCGCCGGAAGAACTGGCCGCGGGCCGCGCGCTGCTTCCGCCCGTTCCCACGAAGAAGCCCAAGGCGGACGCCGCGGCGGCGGCGAAGGCGCTTGCGGGCGGCACCCCCTATACGCGGCCGGAAACCGCGCCCGCCCGCTTCGCGGTCGGCGACGTCGTGCGGACGAAGGTGATGCATCCGCGCGGCCATACGCGGCTGCCGCGCTACGCCCGCGGCAAGACGGGCGTGATCGCCGCGCTGCGCGGCGTCTTCGTGTTTCCCGACACCAATGCGCACGGGCTCGGCGAACGGCCGCATCACTGCTACGCGGTCCGCTTCACGGGCCGCGAACTCTGGGGCCCGGATGCGGAGGCCGATCTCGAAGTGATGGTCGACTGCTGGGAACCTTATCTGGAACCCTCGGCATGACGGCCGCCCAAGCCGCGATCGCCGCCGTCCCCTCGATCCCCTGCGATGCGACGGGCCCGGTCTTCCGCGAGCCGTGGGAGGCGCAGGCCTTCGCCATGGCGGTCGCGCTGCACGAACGGGGGCTTTTCTCCTGGCCCGAATGGGCGGAAACCTTGGCCGCGGTCATCCGCGACGCGCAGGCGGCGGGCGACCCGGACACGGGCGAGACCTATTACGCCCATTGGCTGTCGGCGCTGGAGCGGCTCGTCGTAGTGAAGGGCGCGTCGACGCCCGATCGTCTGCACGCGCTCCGCGATGCATGGGACCGCGCCGCCCGGGCCACGCCGCACGGCAGCCCGATCGATCTCGCGAACGATCCCGTCGGAATCCGCTAGGCCGCCGCCGCGCCGATCAGGAGCGACGCGCCCAGCGCCAGAACCGCCGCAGCCGCCGCGGTTTCGAGCCCGCGCACCGCGAGGACCGCGCGCGGGTTCTCGTCGCCGCCCGCGAGACGGCGCGCGCTCGCCTTGGCGAGCACGGCCAAGGAGGCGAGGGCGCCCGTGGTGATCGCGACGCCGAGCCCCATGGCGAAGGCAGCGACGACGCCCCAAGCATAGAGCCCCTGCGAGAGCGCGAAGACGAGCACCACGATCGCGCCCGAGCAGGGCCTGAGGCCCGCCGCGACCACCGCGCCCGCCGCTTCGCGCAGCGGCGCGTTTTCGGCGACGACCGGCGCATGGGAATGCCCGCAGCCGCAATCGGCCGCGTGATGATGCGCATGCCCGTGATCATGGCCGTGGTCGTGGTCGTGGTGGTGATGCCCGTGATCGTGATGCGCGTGGTGATGATGCGCATGCGCATGGTCGTGTCCGGCCGCGTCCTTCCGCGCGGCGAGGAGGTCGCCGAGGCTTCGCGCCTTCCGCCACAGAAGCACCGCGCCCACCGCGGCCACGGCCGCGAAGCTCGCGGTCTCGATCCAGCCCGCGACCTGCGTCATCGTCCGAGCGGTCGCGGCGAAGATCAGGGCGAGCACGGAGACCAGCGCCACCGCCACCGTCGCCTGCAGCATCGCCGCGGCGAAGGATATCCGTAGGCCGCGCATCAGCGCCCGCTCGCTCGCCAGCACATAGGACGCCACCACGGCCTTGCCGTGGCCGGGGCCCGCCGCATGGAACACGCCGTAGGCGAAGGCGAGCGCCACCAGCGACCACGCGGCGCCGCCCTCCGTCTTCAACGCCCGCAGCGCGCCCGTCATCGCGCGGGAGAAGGCGCTCTGCACTTCGAAGATCCAAGCGACGAGGCCGTTGCCCGCGGCCCCGCCTTCGCGCAGGCCGACGCCGAACGGATTGCGCGGCGCGGGTGCGGGCTGTCCGCCGAGGCCGAACAGCGCGCCCGCCGCGGCGCCGATCAGCACCACTGCCAGCATCGCGGCCGCGGCGATCGCGAGCGTCCTCAGCAGGCGGACGGGAGCGGGGCTTCGGGCGGGAACGGCGGCGTCGGTCATCGGGCGGCGCTCAAGGGCAGGCGATCACGGCGCGGTTGGCGAATTGCAGGCCGAAATCGGAATTGGGGGACAGGGACGAGAAGAAGCTTTCGCTCAGGCTCTGCGTCTGCATCGCCTCGGGCGGCTTCGGCCGCGTCACGGTGACGCTGCAGCCCTGCCGCGCCCTCACCGGGTCGGCATCGACGAAGGTGAAGGAGACGAACCATGTCGGATCGTAGACTTCGAGGCCCACGGCCCGCGAAGGCTTCATCGGCGCGGTCAGCGGCAGCGTGAAATTGAGCACCAGCGTGCCGTTCTCGTAATCGAGCCAATAGTCCTTCGGCGCGCCGAACAGCTGCTTTCGGCCGTCGAGCCGCATGACGGTAAAATAGTCGAACTCGACGAGGGATTCCGTGTTGAGCTTGGCGAGTTCCGCGAGATCCTCGCGTGTCGGCGGTTTGCCGTTCTTGCCGAGCCCCTGCGTCGCGAAACTCGAATAGGCCTCGTCGAAACTCCAGCGATGCTTGACCCCCGAGACCTTGCCGTCGGCGGCATAGACGATCTCCGCCGCCGCCTTCACCCAGACATGCGGATGGGCGAGCGCGGGAAGGGCGCTCAAGCCCAAGGCGAGAAGGGCGATGATCGAAGCGCGCAGCCGCATTCCTGTCCTTTCGAAGCGAACTTCGAATCGTAGCATCACGACGAGCGATCCGCATCTCCGGCAGGACTTCGGCGGAATTTCGACGAAACCGCCCTCCGCCTTCGGACGCGTTGACGACCTCCGGCGCTCATGTCAGCCTTGCTGACGTAAGAAAGTCGTACGAAGAGTCCCGCAGGGACCTCCGCGCTCAATGCGGCGACGACCGGGGGAGAACCGCCATGGCGGCCGAGACGGCACGGCTTCGCGAAGTCGCTCTCGACGACAAATATGATCCGTCCAAGGACAGGATCTTCATCACCGGCACGCAGGCGATCATCCGCATGCTGCTGACGCAGCACGAGCGCGATCGTCGCGCCGGGCTGAACACCGCGGGTTTCGTCTCCGGTTATCGCGGCTCTCCCATCGGCGCGCTCGATCAGGGCCTGCTGAAGGCTCGGAAATACACCGAGCCCCGCAACATCGTCTTCAAGCCCGGCATCAACGAGGAACTCGCCGCCACCGCCTGTTGGGGATCGCAGCAGGCCGAGATGCGCGGCGAAGGGCGCTATGACGGCGTCTTCGGCCTCTGGTACGGCAAGGGACCGGGCGTCGATCGTTCAGGCGACGTGTTCCGGCACGCCAATATGGCGGGCACCTCGCCGCACGGCGGCGTGCTCGCCGTCATGGGCGACGATCACACCGCCGAATCCTCCACCACCGCGCATCAGTCCGAATTCCATTTCGTCGACGTGATGATGCCGGTGCTGAGCCCCGCCGGCGTGCAGGAGATCCTCGACTACGGGCTTTACGGCTATGCGATGAGCCGCTGGTGCGGCGTCTGGGTCGGGCTCAAGGCCGTCAAGGATACGGTCGAATCGACCGCGGTCGTGGACGGTTCCATCGACCGCATGTCCTTCAGGACGCCGACGGATTTCGCCATGCCTCCGGGCGGGCTCAACATCCGCCGCGGCGACGGCATTCTCGAGATGGAAGCCCGGCTGCAGGACTACAAGCGCGACGCGATGCTCGCCTTCCTGCGCGCCAACCCGATCAACCGGATCGTGACCTCCGGCGGACCGAACGCGAAGATCGGCGTCATCACGGTCGGCAAGAGCTATCTCGACGTCCGGCAGGCGCTCGACGATCTCGGCATCGACGAGGTCCGCGCCAACGCGGTGGGGCTCAGGCTCTACAAGATCGGCTGCCCTTGGCCGCTCGAGCCGGAGGGACTCCGGGCCTTCGCCAAGGGCCTCGACATGGTCGTCGTCGTCGAGGAGAAGCGCTCGCTCATCGAAGTGCAGCTGCGCGAGGAGCTTTACGGCACCGCGAGCCAGCCGATCTGCGTCGGCAAGAAGGACGAGGCGGGGAACTGGCTTTTCCCCGTCAAGGGCGCGCTCGACCCGAACGACGTCGCGATCGCGATCGGCGAAAGACTGCTCCGCTACGTCTCCGACGAGGATCTCGCCGCCCGCGTCGCCCGCCTGCGGCAGGCGCAGCAGGTGCTCGCGGCCACCGAGGACGTCGCCGTCCGGACCCCGCATTTCTGCTCGGGCTGCCCGCACAATTCTTCGACCGTCGTGCCGGAGGGCGCGCGCGCCTATGCGGGCATCGGCTGCCATTACATGGCGCAATGGATGGACCGCTCGACCGACGGCTTCACCCAGATGGGCGGCGAAGGCGCGAACTGGGTGGGCGAATCCGCCTTCTCGGTCCGCGGTCACGTCTTCCAGAACCTCGGCGACGGCACCTACAACCATTCCGGCGTGCTCGCTGTCCGCTACGCGGTCGCGAGCGGCGTGAACATGACCTACAAGGTGCTCTACAACGACGCCGTCGCCATGACGGGCGGGCAGCGCCATGAGGGCGGGCTGACGGTCGATGCGGTGGCGCGCCAGCTCGCCGCCGAGGGCGTGAAGCGCCTCGCGCTCGTCTCGGACGAGCCGTTCAAATATCCGTCCGGCACCGAATGGCCCGCGGGCATCACCTTCCATCACCGCTCCGAGATCGACGAGGTGCAGCGCGATCTCGCCTCGACGCCCGGCGTGACGGCGATGATCTACGACCAGACCTGCGCGGCCGAGAAGCGGCGGCGGAGGAAGCGCGGCGAATTCCCCGATCCCGACAAGCGCGTGATCATCAACGAGCTCGTCTGCGAGGGCTGCGGCGATTGCGGGGTGAAGTCGAACTGCGTCTCGATCCAGCCCGTCGAAACCGAATTCGGCCGCAAGCGGCGGATCGACCAGTCGAACTGCAACAAGGATTTTTCCTGCAAGGACGGTTTCTGCCCGTCCTTCGTCACCGTGCACGGCGCGAAGCCGAAAAGGATCGCGCCGCTCGGGGCGGACGGACCCGGCGACCTGCCCGAACCCGTCCATGAAGCGCTCGGCGCGCATCCCTACGGGATCATCGTGACGGGCGTGGGCGGAACGGGCGTCGTCACCATCGGGGCGATTCTCGGCATGGCCGCCCATCTCGAAGGGCGCGGCTGCGGCATGATCGACATGGCGGGCCTCGCGCAGAAGGGCGGCGCGGTCTACAGCCACGTCAAGCTCGCCGCGCGTCCGGAGGACATCCACGCCATCCGCGTCTCGGCCGGCGAAGCCGATCTCGTCCTCGGTTGCGATCTCGTCGTCTCCGGAACGCGCAAAGTGCTTGCGGGCCTTCGCAAAGGCTCCTTCGTCGTGGCGAACACGGCCGAGGTCATGCCCGGCGACTTCACCCGCAACGCCGATTTCTCGCTGCCGACCGAGCGCATCAAGCGGGCGCTGCTGTCGGCCGCCGGCCGCGACGGCGTCGCCTTCGTCGACGCGACCGCTCTCGCGACGGCTCTGATGGGCAATGCGATCGCGGCCAACATGTTCGTGCTCGGTTACGCGTTCCAGCGCGGGAAGGTGCCGCTCTCCTCCGCTGCGATCCTCCGGGCGATCGAACTCAACGGGGAAGCGGTCGCGATGAACACGGCGGCCTTCGCCTGGGGGCGGCGCGCCGCGCTCGACCAGAAGGCCGTCGAGGCCATGGTCGCGCCCGCGCTCGCGCCGACCAAGGTCCGCGAATTCTCCCAGTCGCCCGAGGAACGCTTCGCGCGGCGGGTCGAATTTCTCGCCGCCTATCAGGATCGGGCCTATGCCGATCGGTATCGCGCGCTCGTGGAACGCGTGAAGGCGGCCGAAGCCGCCCGGGTCCCCGGAGCCTCCGCCCTCGCCGAAGCCGTCGTCCGCTACGCCTTCAAGCTCATGGCCGTGAAGGACGAATACGAGGTCGCGCGGCTCTACACGGACGGCTCCTTCGCCGCCCAGGTCGCGGGGACCTTCGAAGGCGACCTGCGGTTCGAATTCCATCTCGCGCCGCCGATCCTCGGTCGCCGCGACGCGCAGGGGAACCCGGTCAAGACGACCTTCGGGCCGTGGATGATGAAGGCGTTCAAGGTTCTCGCCGCGCTGCGCCGCGTCCGCGGAACCCCGTTCGACGTCTTCGGCCTGACGCATGAGCGCCGGACCGAGCGCAAGCTGATCGCCGATTACGAAGCTCTTCTCGCGGAGATCGTCGACGGATTGACGCCCGACAACCACGCCGTCGCGGTGGCTTTGGCGTCCGTTCCGGAAAAGATCAGGGGCTTCGGCCATGTGAAGGAGCGTCACCTCGCCGCAGCCAAGGCGGCGGAGGCGGAACTGCTCGAGCGTTTCCGCACGCCGGATGCGCCCGGCGCGCTCGCCGCGGAGTGAGGCGCCCCGTTTCGGGCCCGCCGCCAACGGGTCCGCAAGCATCCGTGCACCGATCTGCGACCAAAGACGGTGTCGATATTGGCGAGCCCGCACGAGAATCCGCCTTGTGCGTACCGCAGAGCCGGAATTAGTTTCTTGCATGACGGGTCGTCGCCTCAGGGCGTAACCCGGCCGACGAAGGCCCCGCCAGAGGGCCGCGCGGCGAAGAGGAAAACGCGAGGCGGCTCCGGCCGCCGAAGGGGAGGGCGCAGTGGCCGACACGGCGGCTCGACGCGAGAACACGTTTCCGAAGCTCATGGCGCGGAACGCCGCGCTGCGCGGCGACCGCGCGGCCATGCGGCACAAGCATCTCGGCATCTGGCAGACATGGACGTGGAGGGACGTGGACGAGATCGTCCGCGCCTATGCCCACGGTCTTCAAGCGCTCGGCCTCCGGCGCGGCGACACGATCGCCATCGTGGGGTCGAACCGGCCCAAGCTCTATTGGTCGATGCTCGCCGCCCAGTGCCTCGGTGCGGTTCCGGTTCCGGTTTATGCCGACGCCGTCGCGGAAGAGATGGCCTATGTCCTCGAACATGCGCAGGTGAAGCTCGCCGCGGTCGAGGATCAGGAACAGGTCGACAAGATCCTCTCGATTTCCGAGCGCCTCACGGGCCTCTCGCACATCGTCTATGACGAGGAGCGGGGCCTGCGCGATTACGACCATGCGCGCCTGCATCCGATCGACGCGATCATCGCGCAGGGCCGCGAGGCCATGGCCTCCGATCCCGCGGCCCGCGCCGCGATCGACGCCTCCGTCGCGGAGGGCAAGGGCGCCGACGTCTCGATCATTCTCTACACGTCAGGAACCACGGGGCGCTCGAAGGGCGTCGTCCTGTCGGCGGAGCGCAGCATCGCGGCGGCGGCGGACACGGTCGCCTTCGACCGGCTCGACGAGAACGACGAGGTTCTGGCCTATCTGCCGCTCGCCTGGGTCGGCGACCATTATCTCAATTTCGCGCAAGGGCTCGTCGCGGGCTTCTGCATGTCCTGCCCTGAAAGCCCGGAGACGGTGCAGCAGGACCTCCGCGAGATCGGGCCGACCTTCTATTTCGCGCCGCCGCGGGTGTACGAGAACCTTCTCACCCGCGTGACGATCCGCATGGAGGATGCAAGCCTCCTGAAGCGGAAGATGTTCAACGCCTTCATCGGCGTGGCGAAGCGATACGGCGAGAAGATCCTCAACGGCGAGAGCGTGCCGCTCTCGGGTCGGCTGCTTTATGCGCTGGGCGAATTGCTCGTCTACGGCCCGCTCAAGAACGTGCTCGGCTTCTCGCGGATCCGCGTCGGCTACACCGCGGGCGAGGCGATCGGGCCGGAGCTCTTCTCCTTCTACCGCTCGCTCGGGCTCAATCTGAAGCAGCTCTACGGCCAGACCGAAGCCTTCCTCTATGTGACCGCGCAGCCCGACGGGCAGATCCGCGCCGACACCGTCGGCCCGCTCGCGCCGAATGTCGAGGTGAAGATCACCGAGGCGGGAGAAGTGCTGTTCAAGTCGCCCGGCATGTTCCTCGGCTATTTCCGCGACGACGAGCGCACGGCCGAAACGATGACGCCGGACGGCTGGGTGAAGACCGGCGACGCCGGCTTCTTCGAAAAGGACACCGGCCATCTCAAGATCATCGACCGCGCCAAGGACGTGGGACGTCTGGCGACGGGCGCTCTGTTCCCGCCGAAATATATCGAGAACAAGCTGAAATTCTTCCCGAACGTGAAGGAAGTGGTGGCCTTCGGCGATACGCGCGACTTCGTCACCTGTTTCGTCAACATCGACATCACCGCCGTCGGCAACTGGGCCGAGCGGAACAACGTCTCCTACGGCTCCTATCAGGAGCTGGCGGCGCATCCGCAGGTCTACGAGATGATCGCCGCGCATGTGGAGGAGGTGAACCGCTCGCTCGCCTCCGAGCCGATGATGGGCGGGGCGCAGATCAAGCGCTTCCTGATCCTCCACAAGGAGCTCGACGCCGACGACGGCGAGCTGACGCGGACGCAGAAGGTGCGTCGCGGCTTCATCGCCGAACGCTATCTCCCGCTGATCGACGCGCTTTATGACGGCGCGACGGAAGCCGACATTTCGACCGAGGTCACCTTCGAGGACGGCCGCAAGGGCGTGATCTCCGCGCGGTTGAAGATCCGCGACTGCAGGACCTGGCCCGTCTCGGCCGAGGCGGGTCCGACGGAGAAGGCGGCATGAGGGCGCCCGGAGACGGACGGCAGGGAATCATGGCGGGCGACGTTCTGCTTTCCGTGGAGGGCGTCACGCTGGCCTTCGGCGGCGTGAAGGCGATCACGGACGTGTCCTTCGACATCCGCAAGGGCGAGATCCGCGCGATCATCGGCCCGAACGGCGCGGGCAAGACGTCGATGCTCAACGTCATCAACGGCTTCTATCACCCGCAGCAGGGCCGCATCACCTTCAAGGGCGAGGCGCGCAAGCGCATGCGCCCCTATGTGGCCGCCTCCCAAGGCATCGCGCGCACCTTCCAGAACATCGCGCTGTTCAAGGGCATGTCGACGCTCGACAACATCATGGCCGGCCGCACGCTGAAGATGAACAAGAACTTCTTCTGGCAGTGCTTCCGCTACGGCCCGGCGATGCGCGAGGAGATCGAGCACCGCAGATTCGTCGAGGAGATCATCGATTTCCTCGAGATCCAGGCCATCCGGAAGACGCCGGTCGGCAAGCTGCCCTACGGACTGCAGAAGCGCGTCGAACTCGGCCGCGCGCTCGCCATGGAGCCCGAGCTTCTGCTGCTCGACGAGCCGATGGC
>CAYNUN010000002.1:0-21526 GCA_964400345.1 uncultured Methylobacteriaceae bacterium | reverse complement strand
GGGAGAAGGGCGCCGATCCCGACCGTGAGGACTCTCCCTCAATACGTCTTCGCGCCGCGCACCTTCACATGGACCGCATAGAGCGACGTCGTTCCGCAGATGAAGAGGCGGTTGCGGTGCAGCTCGCCGAAACAGACATTCGCCACGGCTTCGGGAATGCGGATCTTGCCGATGAGCGTTCCGTCCGGCTCGAAACAGTGCACGCCGTCGCCCGCCGAGGTCCAGATCCGTCCGTCCTCGTCGCAGCGGAAGCCGTCGAACAGCCCCGCCGTCGAAGCCGCGAAGATCTCGCCGCCGCGCAGCGTCCTGCCGTCGACCACGTCGAACACGCGGATGTGCCGCGGCCCGTCCTCCCGATGCGTCGCGCCGGTGTCGGAGACGTAGAGCTTCGTCTCGTCGGGCGAGAAACAGAGGCCGTTCGGGCGCTCGAAATCGTCGGCGACGCGCGTCACCTCGCCGGAGTGCGGGTCGACGCGATAGACGTGGCACCCCCCGATCTCGCTCTCCGCCCGCTCGCCTTCGTAATCGGAATCGATGCCGTAGGCGGGATCGGTGAACCAGATCGAGCCGTCGGACTTCACCACCACGTCGTTGGGCGAGTTGAAGCGCTTGCCCTGCCACCGGTCCGCGACGACGGTGATCGTCCCGTCATGCTCCGTCCGCGTGATGCGGCGGCCGCGATGCTCGGCGGTGACCAGCCGACCCTGCCGGTCGACGGTGTTGCCGTTGGAGTTGTTCGCGGATTGCCGGAACACCGAGACCTGCCCGCTGCAGGCGTCCCAGCGCAGCATCCGGTCATTGGGGATGTCCGACCAGACGAGATGGCGGCCCGCGCCGAACCAAGCCGGCCCCTCGGCCCAGCGGCAGCCCGTCCAGAGCTTCTCGACATGGATATTGCCGCCGACGAGAGGCCTGAAGCGCGGGTCGAGGAGCAGATAGTCGCTCGCCGCCATGTCCGCCCTCAGACGATCGAGGTGAGGCCGCCGTCGACCATCAGGAGATGGCCGTTGACGAAGCCCGACGCGTCCGAGGCGAGGAAGATCGCCGCGCCGATCAACTCGTCCACCTTGCCCCAGCGGCCCGCGGGCGTGCGCTTGCACAGCCACGCCGTGAATTCGGCGTTTTCGACGAGGGTCTTGGTCAGTTCCGTGTCGAAATAGCCCGGGCCGATCGCATTGACCTGAATGCCGTGCTGCGCCCACTCCGCGCAGAGGCCCTTGGTCAGCATCTTCACCGCGCCCTTGGTGGCTGTATAGGGCGTGATGGTGGCGCGGCCGAGTTCCGACTGGACCGAGCCGATATTGATGATCTTGCCGCGCTTGCGGGTCATCATCCGCCGGCCGACCGCACGGGACATGAAGAAGACGCTGTCGACATTCGTCCGCATCAGGTCGTGCCACGCCTCGTCGGGGAAATCGACGACGAGCGAACGGTGCTGCTTGCCCGCATTGTTGACGAGGATGTCGATCGGCCCGACCTCGCGCTCGATCGCCTCGACCGCGGCGTCGGACGCCTTGGAGTCGCCCACGTCGAAGGCGCGGCCTTCGACGTGAAGGCCCGCCTCCTTCAACGTTTCGACGGCCCGCATCAGCGCCGCCTCGTCGCGGCCGTTGAGGACGACGCGCGCGCCCGCCCGCGCGAGCCCGCCCGCGATCGCGAGGCCGATCCCGCGGCTGGAACCGGTGACGAGGGCCGTGCGGCCGGTGAGATCGAAAAGGGACAGGGACACGGGGCTTCCTCGTTTGTTTTTTTGAGCCGATTTCAATCGGTGTCGGCGGTCAGGCGCGAACCGAATTCGCGTCCCGGCGCCGCTTCGAACAACGCCTTGGTATAGGGATGTTTCGGCGCAGCGAAAACGTCCCGCGTCGCGCCTTCTTCGACGACCGAACCGTTCTGCATCACCATGATCCGGTCGCAGATCTGCGCCGCGACGCGGAGATCGTGCGTGATGAAGAGGATCGCGAGATCGAAGCGTTTCCTCACGTCGTCGAGAAGACGCAGCACCTGCGCCTGCACCGAGACGTCGAGCGCGGAGACCGCCTCGTCCGCGATCAGTACCTGCGGCTCCATCGCGAGTGCGCGGGCGATGCAGATGCGTTGACGCTGTCCGCCCGAGAACTGATGGGGATAGCGGTCGAGCGCATCGGGGGAGAGGCCGACCAGCCCCATGAGGTCGCGCGCCCGGGCCAGCGCATCCTTTTTCGACAGGCCGAAATTCGTCGGGCCCTCGATGATGGAGTCGCCGACCGTCCGGCGCGGATTGAGCGAGCGATACGGGTCCTGGAAGACGACCTGTACGTTGCGGCGATGCGGCCGCAATTCGCCTTCGCGCATCCGGGCGATGTCGACGCCCGAGAGGCGGATCGCGCCTGCGGAAGGATCGATCAGCCGGGCGATGCAGCGCGCCACCGTCGATTTGCCCGAACCGGATTCCCCCACCACGCCCAGCGTCTCGCCGCGGCGGAGCATGAGGTCGACGTCGGCCGCCGCCTTCACGACGCGGCCCTTCCCGGAGAAGAAGCCCGTACTGCCGTAGGTCTTCGAGAGCTTGTCCGTCTCCAGCACGATCGGCCCCGAAACGGGCGCTCGCTCGGGCGGCGTGATGCTCGGCACCGAGGCGATCAGCATCTTCGTATAGTCCTCGCGCGGCGCGCGCAGCACCGTCTCGCGGTCGCCCTGTTCGACGACGCGGCCGTGCTGCATGACGACGACGCGGTCGGCGATTTCGGCGACGACGCCGAAATCATGCGTGATGAACAGCACGCCCGTGTTCCGCCGCGCCTGCATCTCCGCCACGAGCTTGAGGATCTGCGCCTGCGTGGTGACGTCGAGCGCGGTCGTGGGCTCGTCGGCGATCAGCAGCGCCGGGTCGAGCACCAGCGCCTGCGCGATCATGATGCGCTGCCGCTGCCCGCCCGAGAGTTGGTGCGGATAGGCGTCGATCATCCCCGCGGGGTCCGGCAGACGGACCGCCTCCATGATCTCCAGCACCCGTGCGCGCCGCTCGCCCGCGCTCATCGTCGTGTGGATGCGGAGCACCTCGTCGATCTGGTCGCCGACCGTGAGCACCGGGTTCAGCGCCGTCATCGGCTCCTGAAAGATCATCGCCATGCGCGTGCCGCGCAGGTCGCGCAGCCGCGCCGGCGAAGCCGCGAGCACGTCCTCTCCCTCGAGCAGGATACGGCCGGAGGCCGGGACCAACTGGCCTTTGGGAAGAAGCCCCATGACGGAATGGGCGGTCACGGATTTGCCCGAACCGGACTCTCCGACCACGCAGACGATCTCGCCCGGCGCGACGGTGAGCGAAAGATCGGTCACCGCATTCGCCCGGTCGCCGCCTGCGGGCAGGCGCACGGTCAGGTTCTCGATGGCAAGAACGGGAGCGGTCATGCGCCGGCCTCGACGATGAGGGCACCCCCTTCTCCCCTTGCGGGAGAAGGTGCCCCGAAGGGGCGGATGAGGGGTCTTGCGAGGACGACGGAAAGGCGCGGAGTACCGGGCGCTTCGAGCGCCCCCTCATCCGGCCGGCCGTCGGCCGTCCACCCCGGATCACGTCCGGGGCAGGCTCTTCTCCCGCGAGGGGAGAAGGGAAGAAACGCTTCGGCGATCTCGGGAGCGGTCATGGCGTCACATCCGCTTCGCGATCTTGGGGTCGAGCCGGTCGCGCAGGCCGTCGCCCAGCACGTTGACGGAGAGGATCGTCAGCGCCAGCGCGCAGCCGGGGATCAGCACGATCCACGGCGCGATGGGGAAGAAGATGCGGCCCTCGGCCATCATGTTCCCCCAGCTCGGGATCTCGGGCGGCGTGCCCGCACCGAGGAAGGAGAGAAGCGCTTCGGTCAACATCGCCGACGCCGCGACATAGGTCGCCTGCACGATCAGCGGCGGGATGCAGTTCGGCAGCACGTGCCGGACGAGGATCAGCGGCAGACGCGTGCCGACGGAGATCGCGGCTTCCACATAAGGCTCCTCGCGCACGCTCAGCACCACGGCGCGGACGAGCCGCACCACGCGCGGGATCTCCGGGATCGTGATCGCGACGATGACGGTCTTCATGCTCGCGCCCGAAACCGCGACGAGGCCGATCGCGAGCAGGATGCCGGGGATGGCCATCAGCCCGTCCATGATGCGCATCACCACCGCATCGAGCCGGCGCAGATAGCCGGAGACGAGACCGATGAGGAGGCCGATCGAGACGCTGAGCAGCGCGACCGTGAAGCCCACGATCAGCGAGACGCGCGCGCCGTAGACGACGCGGGTGTAGAGGTCGCGGCCGAACTGGTCCGAGCCGAACCACGCCGTCTCGGACGGCGGCCGCATGCGCGGCAGCACGTTGAGCTTGCGCGGATCGACCGTGCCGAGCCAGGGCGCGAGCAGGGCCGCCGCGACGATCGCGATCAGGATCAGCGCCGCGATAGCCGCGAAGGGGCGTCGGAGCACGAAGGCCGCGAGCGCTCCCGTGCGCCGCGGAGCGGAGACGGTGTCGGCGGCGCTCAATAGCGGATCCTCGGATCGAGCACCGTATAGGCGACGTCGATCAGCATGTTGATCAGGATGTAGGTGAAGGAGAAGACGAGGATCAGCCCTTGGATGACCGGATAATCGCGCCGCAGGATCGCGTCGACGACGAGCCGGCCGAGGCCCGGGATGTTGAACACGGTTTCCGTGACCACCGCTCCGCCGATGAGCAGCGCCACGCCGATCCCGATCACGGTCGCGATCGGGATCGCGGCGTTCTTCAAGGCATGGCGGAAGAGCACCTTGCGCTCGCTCTGCCCCTTGGCGCGGGCCGTGCGGATATAGTCCTCGCCGAGCACTTCGAGCACGCTCGCCCGCGTGATGCGCGTGACGAGCGCGATATAGATCGCGCCGAGCGTGATCGTGGGCAGGGTGATCGTGCGCAGAAAGCCTTGGAAGTCCGTGAACGGGCTTCGATAGCCCTGCGTCGGCAGCCATTTCAGATCGAGGCTGAACTTGTAGATCAGCAGATAGCCCAGCACGAAGACCGGGAAGGAAAAGCCCACGACCGAGACGATCATCACGAACCGGTCGACCCAGCCGCCCGCCTTCCACGCGGCCAGCACGCCGAGCGGCACGGCGACGAGGACCGAAAAGACGATCGTCGTCGCGGTCAGCACCAGCGTCGGTTCCAGCCGCTGCCCGATCAGCGTCGTCACCGGCAGGTTCGAGAAGATCGAGACGCCGAGATCGCCCTGCAGAAGTTGCCCCATCCAGGTCAGGAACTGCACGTGCAGCGGCAGGTCGAGCCCGAGCGTCGCGCGGATGCGCGCGATCTGTTCCGTGGTCGCCTGATCGCCCGCGATCACCACGGCCGGATCGCCGGGCGTCAGCCGCAGCATCAGAAAGACGACGAGCGCCACCACGAGCATCACGGGCAGCGTGGAGGCGGCGCGTTTGAGAACGAAGAACCACATGGGCCGTCGGTTCCGGTCGGTTCCGGTTCAGCCGGCGGGCCGGCAAGGAAAGGGCGGACGCCGGAGCGTCCGCCCGGGCGAGGGAGACCCCGTCAGGCTTCCATATTCCAGAAGAACTGCACGGGCGAGCGGATCATGCCCTTCACATTGGTGCGATAGCCCACGGGCACGAAGAACTGGCCGAGATTGACGTAATGGCCGATCTCGTAGAGCCGCGCCTGGAAGGCGTGGGCGATCCTCTTCGCTTCGTCGGGCGTCGCGGCGTTCGCATAAGCGTCCTGCAGCTTGATCGCTTCGTCGTCCTGCGACCAGCCGAACCAGCCGCGCTCGCCCGTCGCGCCGAAGCCGACGCCCGTGAGCGGGTTGACGGTGTCGCCGCCGATCCACCAGGTGCAGAACATGTTCCAGCCGCCCTTGTCGGTCGGCTCCTTCGAGGCGCGCCGCTGAAGAACGGTCGACCAGTCCATCGCCTGCAGCTTCACATTGATGCCGATGGCCCGCAGCTTCTCCGCGATCACCTGCGAGAACGGGTTGAGCACGGGGTGGTCCGTCGGCTGCAGGATGACGAATTCCTCGCCCTTGTAGCCCGACTGCTGGAGGATCGTACGGGCTTCGGCCTGATTGTAGTCGAAGAAGCCCGAAGCCGACTCGAGCGGCGTCCCGCAGGGATAGATCGACTTGCAGATCTTGTAATATTCGGGATTGCCGATGGCGGTCTTGAGGACTTCCTCCTGACTGATCGCCTTCATGATGGCGCGCCGCACCAGCGGATTGTTGGTCGGCGCGACCATGTGGTTGAACCGCGCCCAACCCATATTCCCGGTCGGGTCGAGATTTTCGACCTTCACGCCGGGGGCGCGCTTGAGCACCTCGATCAGGTCGGGCGTGACCTGCTCCCAATAATCCACTTCGCCCGCCATCAGCGCGTTCATCGCGGTGTTGGCGTCCATCGTGTACCACTCGACGCGGTCCACCTTGGCGATCTTGCCGCCCGCGGCCGCGCTGACGGGTTCGTTGCGCGGCACATAGGCCTTGAACTTCTCGTAGACGGCGAGATTGCCCGGCCGCCAATTCGCCCTGTTGAACATGAACGGTCCGGAGCCGACCGTTTCTTCGATCTGCCGGTCGGCGGGCGTGTCGGCCACGCGCTTCGGCATCATGAAGGGCACGTTGGAGGAGATCTTGCCGATCGAATCCAGCACCACGCCGTAGGGGCGCTTCAGCGTCAGCACGATGGTCTTCGCGCCGTCGGCTTCGAGCTTGTCCGTCACGGCCATGAGGCGCTGGCCCATGCCGTCGCGCTTGCCCCAACGGCCGAGCGAGGCGACGCAGTCCTCCGCCGTGACCGCGGTGCCGTCATGCCAAGCGAGGCCGTCGCGCAGGCGGATCGTGTATTTCGTGTTGTCGGCCGAGATTTCGACGCTTTCGGCCATCTGCGGACGCGGCTTCAACCCCTCGTCGAGCGCGAAGAGCGTGTCGTAGATCATGTAGCCGTGGTTGCGGCTGATATAGCCCGTCGTCCAGATCGGATCGATCACCTGAAGATTGGCATGAGGCACGACCTTCAGCACGTTCCGCCTGGCCTGCGCCGAGGCTGAGCCGGGCATGGCGGCCGTTGCGGCGACCGCCGCAGTTCCGGCCAGAAGTTCGCGGCGCGAAATCGTCATCGTCGTTCTCCCATCGGCATGCGCGGGTCCGCATCCTTCGGTCTGCGGAAGGCCGTCGTCCACGATTGAACGCCGCTCCGGCACGACAAGTCAAACGGCGGCGGCTCGGCTCCCTTGCCCCCGACGATTGCGGGCCGCCAGCCCGTGTTCCGTCTTGTGCCAATGCGACGGCGCCCGCACCAGCTCCCAAGCGGCGATCCACGCCGCGACGGAGACGAGCACCAGATGGACGGGGATGAAGGCGAACTCTCTGAAACCGAGGCGCAGGCCCCTGTCGCGAGCGGCGAGCGTCATCGGAAGGAGATGGGCGACCATCCCGAGGACCGCGATCACGCTGAAATAGATCGCCGTCCCGTTCGCCCCCCGGCCCTCCGGTCGGTGCGTGATCAGATGCTCGGTCGCGAAGATGAAGACGAACGGGGCGAACAGGGCTGCGGCCACCGTGCCCCAGGTATGCACGATCATCGCACCTGCGCGCAGGAGGCCGACGCGCCGTACCAGCCCGGCGGGATCGCGGGCCAGCACCAGCCCGGTCTGCATCCAACCCTTGAGCCAGCGGCATCGCTGCTTCAGCCAGCTTCCGACCTCGGTCGGCGCCTCTTCCCACGTGTCCGATGCGATCATGCGGGCTGCATAGCCGAGGCGATCGAGGCGCAGGCCGAGATCGGCGTCCTCGGTCACGTTCCACGAATCCCAAGCGAGCGCGCGCTCCAGCATGATCCTTCGGAAGTGATTGGAGGTGCCGCCCAGCGGTATCGGCAGGCCCAAGCGCACGAGACCGGGCAACAGGCGGTCGAACAGCGCCGCGTAATCGAGCGCGAAGGCACGCCCCAGCGGGCCGTCCTCCGCATTGTCGATCACCAGCCGCGCCTGCACGCAGGCCAGATTCGCGGGTCCCGCCGCGAAGGCCGCGGCCGCCTCCCGCAATTGTCGCGGATCCGGCTCGTCTTCCGCGTCATAGACGGTGACGAAATCGCCGCGACAGAATGCGAGCGCGATGTTCAGTGCGCGCGGCTTGGTCCGCGGAAGTCCGGGCGGACACACGAGGATCCGGAAATTCGAGGGCGGTCGGGCCGCACGCAGAGCCGCGAGGGTGGCGAGATCGTCGCGCTCAACGGCGAGGATCACTTCGAGCTTCGCGGCCGGATAGTCGAGGCCGCGGAGCGACTCCAGCAGTCGCTCCACGACCCTCTCTTCCCGATGCAGCGGAACGATCACCGACCATCGGGGCAGTTCTGCATCGGACGGAAGTCGGGCCGCTTCCGGCCTTCCGCCCCCCATGCCGCCCGCAAGGATCTTCAGCACCGCGCCCGGCACGAAGCACGCCGCGATCACGAGCGAGACGATATCGGCGATGCCGGCCTCCCCGAACGCCATGGTCGCCGCGATCGCGACGGCCCCGAGAAAGAGCGCGAGCGACGGCCCGCGCGTCACGGCCGTGCGCGAGGACAAAGCGGGCGCGCGTCGCCCGAGCCGCTCGGCCGCTTGTAAGGCCAACCGGTCCTCGCCGGCGCGCAGCAGGCTTTCGGCAAGGTTGGAGGGCGTCGTGATCACCGCACCCTCCAACTTCCGCCCGCCCGCGAGGAGGCTGCGGAGCGCTGCGCCTTTCGGAGCCAGAAGGAAGCCGCCGCGCCCCTCCCGCAGCGGCGCCGCACCCGCCCGGAACGCCTGCCGGTCCGGCGTGAGCGCGACGGGAACGGGCTCGGCGACGAAGGGCACGCCCAGATGCGCGGCCAGGGCGCGATAGAACCGCGTCTCGTCGACCCGCCCTTCCGCGATCGCCGCCTCGTCCGCGCTCACGCCCTGCGCGGCCGCACGCGCGGCGATCAGGCGGGCCTCCGCCCTGCCCAAAAGAAGCCGCGGAAGAAAATCCAAAGCGGGGTCGATCCTTACGCGTCTTTCGACGACGGACGGCGGATGCGTCCTTCGAAACGTGCGAAGGAAGCCGACCTTGCCGACAGGTGACCGGGGGCGATGAAGACGAGGCATGACGACTCCGTCGCCGGCATATCGGCCCCGGCAAGGCCTTCGCCCAGCCGGCCGAATCGACAGGGGTCCGCCCGTGCCGTCCTTGCTCCCGTCCGCGCTTTGCGCTTCGATGCCCTCGGAACCTCCGAGGGCTTTTCCGGTGTCGAACATCGCGGATTTCGACGGCTCTGCGCTGCGGCGTCTTTATCGAAGCGGGAAACTCTCGCCCGTCGAGGTCGTGCGCGACGTGTTCGACCGGGCCGACCGGTTCGAACCCGCGGTGAACGCCTTCACGATTCTCGACCGCGAAGCCGCGCTCGCCGCGGCGAAGGCCTCCGAAGCGCGGTGGCGGCGAGGCGAGGCGACGGGGCTCCTCGACGGCGTGCCCGTCACGATCAAGGACAACATCTCCGTCGCGGGCCTCCCCAACCGCCGTGGCTCGGCCGTCACCTCCGACGCCCCGGCGACCGAGGACGCGCCCGTCGTCGCGCGGCTCCGGGAGGAGGGCGCGATCCTGCTCGGCAAGACGACCATGCCGGAATTCGGCTGGAAGGGCGTGGGCGACTCGCCGCTCTCCGGCGTCACCCGCAATCCTTGGAACACGGGCCGCAATCCCGGCGGCTCCTCGGCGGGCGCGGCGGTCTGCGCGGCTCTCGGTCTCGGCGTCGTTCATATCGGCACGGACGGCGCGGGCTCGATCCGCATTCCCGCCGCCTTCTGCGGCGTCTTCGGCATCAAGGCGAGCTACGGCCGCGTGCCCGCGCATCCCGTGTCGACCATGGGCTATCTCGCCCATGTCGGCCCGCTGACGCGGACGGTGGAGGACGCGGCGCTCGCGCTCGCGATCATCGGCCGCCCCGACGCGCGCGACATGTCCGCGATGACCGCTCCGCCGCCCGACTACCGGACGGGCCTGACGGATTCGCTCCGCGGCCTGCGCATCGCCTGGTCGCCCCGGCTGGGTTACGTGAAGAAGCTCGATCCCGAGGCGGAAGCCGCCGCCGAGAACGCGGCCCGCGTCTTCGAGGATCTCGGCGCGACGGTGGAAGCCTGCGATCCCGGTTTCGACGACCCGGCCGCCGTGCTGGAGACGCTCTGGTCCGCGGGCGCGGCGCTGGCGCTCCGGGCCTTCACCGCCGAACAACGGGCGAAGATGGACCCCGGCCTCGTCGACGCCGCCGAACGCGGCGAACGGGTTTCGGGCGCGGATTATGCCGAGGCGCTGCTCTACGGCAGCAATCAGGTCGCCCGCAGCATGGCCGCGTTCCACGCCCGCTATGATCTTCTGTTGACGCCGAGCTTGGCGCTCCCGGCCTTCGAAGCGGGGCGCGAGACGCCCGCGGACGGAAGCTGGGGCTCGGATTGGACGGCGTGGACGCCCTACACCTACCCCTTCAACATCAGCCGCCAACCCGCCGCGACCGTGCCTTGCGGGTTGTCGTCCGACGGGCTGCCGCTCGGGCTTCAGATCGTCGGGCCGATGAACGCCGATGCGCTCGTGCTGCGGGCGGCCAAGGCCTTCGAGAGCGCGCGGCCCTTCGCCCGGATCTCTGCGCCGCGGGCGGGATGATCTCCCGCCCGGGCCGTCTTCCGCTCAGCGGATGAATTGATCCACGTAATCCGCGCCGAGGCCCACGGCCTCGTAATGCTTGCGGCACATGTCGATCTTGGTGAAGACGTCCTCATAGCCGCGGACATTGCCGTCCGGATCGACATAGATCATCGCGCCGTTCACCTGGAACAGCGTCATCATCTCTTCGACGTCCTCGTCGACGACGAGCGTATGCGTCTCGCCGGGAGCCTCGTAGACATAGCCGCCTTCGGTCGCGACCCAGTCATGCTCGAGATAGCGCCACTTGCCCTTCAGCACGAAGCCGTGGACGGGCTGCGGATGACGGTGGCGCGACAGCACGCCCGACTTCCTGACGCGGAGGATGTTCTGCCAATAGCCGCGCGAGGCGGAGAGCAGCAGCGGGCGGAACCAGACGTTCTCGGCCTGCGGCACCCATACGCGTTCGTCCTTCGGAATCGCGTCGGGGATCACCACTTCCGGCGGGGAATCCTTGGGTTGCGGGTGCTTGTAGGGCATCCGCTTTTCGGCCTCGCTCTCGGCGGCGACGTTGGGGCGCGTGACGGCGTTCATGGCGTCTCCTGTTCGGTGTTCTTCTCGAAGCGCCGGCGGGCGCCTCCGTTTCGTTCGGCGCGCATTCAACCCGCTCGACCGGACGAGCGCAACCGACGGACGTCGCGGCCCGGCTTCGGCGGGGCTCTTCTCATCCGCCGACGCGCTGAGACGGCGGCGGCGCCGGCGGTCGGGGCGGGTTCTTGACGATGCTCCCGGTCACGGTCGGGTCGCCGGGCCGGACGGCGACCGAGGCCGCCCGCTCCGCATGGATCGGCGAGATCATGAAGACGAAGGCGATCAGAAGCGTGCTTTTGGTGCAGCCCAAGACCCAGCGCACGGGGTTTCCGAGGGGCGACCGCGGACGAGAACCGAAAAGGGACTGCAGCAAGACGGACTCCGAAAAACGGTGAAAACAATGTCCGAATGCTGCCTCATTTCACGTAAATTCTCGGTAAAGTTGCATCAAATTGCAGATATCTCGCGCCCTCAAAGCGTCAAATAGCCGCCGTCGACGGGCAACACCGTGCCGGTCACGAATTTCGCGTCGTTCGAGAGCAGCATCATGACGGCGCCCGCCACGTCGGAGGGGTCGCCCCAGCGGCCCATCGGGGTGCGGTCGACGATGGGCTTCGACCGTTCGGGGTTCTCCGTCAGCGGCCGCGTGAGGTCGGTGGCGATCCAGCCGGGCGCGACCGCATTGACCCGGATGCCTTCCGGCCCCCAGGCGGCGGCGAGCGATTTCGTGAGCTGCGCCACGCCGCCCTTCGAGGCCGAATAGCCGGGAACGAAGGGCGAGCCGAAGAAGGAGAGCATGGAGGCGGTGTTGACCACCGCGCCTCCGCTTTCGAGGAGCTTGGGCTTCGCGGCGAGGCAGACCCGCATGGTCCCGACCAGGTTCACCTCGATGGTCTTGCGGAAGCCTTCGACGGTGAATTCCTTGCCTTCGCGCATGATGATGCCCGCGCAGTTCACCACCGCGTCGAGCCGCTCGCAGAGCGCGAGCGCCGCCGCGATGCTCGCGTCTTCGGTCACGTCGAGCACGACCGGGGTGATGCCCGCCTGCGGCGCGAAGGCGTCGATCTCCGCCTGCGAGACGCCGCCCGCGATCACCTTCCAGCCTTGCGCGGCGAGCGCGCGCGCCACGCCTTCGCCGATGCCCCGGGTTCCGCCCGTCACCAATGCAGTCTTCATGTCAGCGGCCCGTTCCTGGGGAGTCGTAGAGGAGCGCCGCGTCGAGCAGCACCTGCGCGCCCGCCGCGCAATCCTCGATGGAGGAGGATTCGAGTTCGTTGTGGGAGAGCCCGCCCGCGGACGGGATGAAGATCATCGCCGCGGGAGCGACGCTCTGCATATGGGCGGCGTCATGGCTCGCGCCCGAGATGCAGTCCCGGGTCGAATGGCCCGAAATCGCCGCCGCTTCCCGCACGGCCGCGATGCAGCCCGCGTCGAAGGGGATCGGCGCGGCCTTCCAGATGCGATCGATGGTGAAGGCGGTGCCGTTCATCGCGGCGATCTCCGCGGCGGCGGCGCGCACCTCCGCCTCCATGACGTCGAGGACCGAGTCGCTCGGATCGCGCAGGTCGATGGTGAAGCGCACTTCGCCCTGGACCACGTTGATCGAGGGGGCGGCGGGCGTCAGTTCGCCGATGGTCCCGACCGCGGTCGGGCCGTGGCTCCGCGCGATCTTGTCGATGCGTTCCACGAGGCGGGCGACCGACAGCAGCGCATCCGCGCGCATGAACATCGGCGTCGCGCCCGCATGGCCGTCGACGCCCGTGCAGACGCCGTTGAACCAGCGCATGCCTTGCACATGCGTCACGACGCCGATCGTCTTGCCTTCGGCCTCGAGATACGGACCCTGTTCGATATGGAGTTCGAAATAGGCCGCGATCTTCCGCCCGCCGACGGGCGCGGAACCGCGATAGCCGATCGCCTCGATCGCTTCCCCGAACGAGACGCCGTCCCGGTCGGTCTTGGCATGCACGTCCTCGACCTTCAGCGCCCCGGTGAAGGCCCCGGACCCCATCACGGCCGGGCTGAAGCGCGAGCCTTCCTCGTTCGTCCAGTTCACGAGCAGGAACGGCGCTTCGGTCTCGATCGCGTTGTCATGCAATGTCCGCAGGGCCTCGAGCCCCGCGAGAACGCCGAGAACGCCGTCGAATTTGCCGCCGGACGGCTGGGTGTCGAGATGGCTTCCCATCGCGATGGGGGGAAGATCGGGGTTCTTCCCCGGCCTGAGCGCGAACATGTTGCCGACGGCGTCCACCGTCACGCTGCACCCCAGCGCCTCGCATTGCGCCTTGAACCAGTCGCGGACGCGTCGGTCCTCGTCGGACAATGTCAGGCGGCGCACGCCGCCCTTGGCGGTGCCGCCGATCTTTCCGGTCTCCTGAATGTCGTCCCAGAGCCGTTTGCCGTCGATCTTCAGATTACGCATGTCGTCCCTCGAAAGAGGGCCGGATCATGCGCGAGCTTCGGCGACCTCCGCAACCCGTGCCGGGCGCGGATCTCGTGAGACGAAGGCGAGGGCTTCGCGCAGGACTTCGACCCCCGCGCCGCGCTTGACGCCTTCGACGGACAGATGCCGCCGCCAGATGCGCGCGCCGGGCCGGCCGGGGAAGAGCCCGAGCATGTGCCGCGTCATGGAATGCAGCGGCAGGCCTTCGGCGAGACGACGTTCGACATAGGGGATATAGGCCTCCACCGCCGCGAAGGCGTCGGGGACGGGCGGCTCGTCGCCGAACAGGTCGGGATCGACCGCGAGCAGCAGTTCCGGATCGTGATAGGCCGCGCGTCCGAGCATCACGCCGTCCACGAAGGCGAGTTCGCGGCGGCAGTCCTCGATCGATGCGAGGCCGCCGTTGAGCGCGACCGGCACGGCCGGCAGGCGGGCCTTGAGTCGATGGACGCGGTCGTAGTCGAGCGGCGGGATCTCGCGGTTCTCCTTGGGCGAAAGACCCTTCAGCCAGGCCTTGCGCGCGTGGACGATCAGCGCGTCGCAGCCCGCGGCGATCACTGCGTCGGCGAGCCGGTCGAGCGCCTCTTCAGCGTCCTGATCGTCCACGCCGATGCGGCATTTCACCGTGACGGGAACCTTCACCGCGGCCTTCATGGCGGAAACGCATTCGGCCACCAGTTCCGGCTCCTGCATCAGGCAGGCCCCGAAACGGCCCTCCTGGACGCGGTCGGAGGGGCAGCCGCAATTGAGGTTCACCTCGTGATAGCCCTCGGCCTCGCAGATGCGCGCGGCTTCCGCGAGATCCTTCGGGTCCGATCCGCCGAGCTGCACGGCGACCGGATGCTCCGCCGGGTCGAAACCGATGATGCGCTCGCGCACGCCGTGGATGACGGCGCCCGTGGTGACCATCTCCGTATAGAGCCGCGCCCGGCGCGACAGCGTCCGGTGGAAGGCCCGGCAATGCCGGTCCGTCCAATCCATCATCGGGGCGACGGAGAAGCGGAAGCCGCCGAGTTCTGTCGATTTCGCTGTCGCCTTCAAGATGTCATGTGCTCCGAACGGATGGCCGTGCCGCAGCGATATCGCTCATTTCGCGACCCGTTGCACCACACGGCGCGATCGCCGACGCCTAAGCGGCCATGTTCTTCAGGGCCTCGGTGACCGATTTCGGGTCACGTCGGATCACGATCATATAAGCCCGCAATGCGCCGGTCGGCCGGTTGCGGCCCTGCTCCCAGTTCCGCACCTGCGAGACGGTGAAGCCGAACGTCCGCGCGAATTCCGGCTGCGACATGTTCAGAGCGGTCCTGATCGCCCTGACGTCGATCTCCGGCGGCACGAAGAGCTTCGCAGGTTCCTTCTCCCCGCGGGCGACGGCGCCCGCATCGAGGAGGCCCGCCATGATCTTGTCGAAGGCGGTGCTCATGTCCTTTTCTCCCGGCGGTCGGACAAACCCCATACATGTTTCGTACACTACGCGAAATGCGTAGTCATGCAAGCCGAAGGCTAAGACGAGCGCTCATATCGTCCGAATGCGCGCATCGGGTCCGAAACGGCGTCGGCGACCATGGAAGGGCGATACGGCGGCCGAAACGCTTCCGCGAGCCTCGCGTCAGGCGCGGAGCCGATGCCCGCCGGGGCGCTTGCGCTCCTGCGCGGAATGCCGCAAGCACCGACAGGCTTCCGTCGGACGCATCTCCATGCTCGCTTCGCTCCCCCTCGCGGACTTCATCTATCTCGGCATCGGCCTGCTCGCCGCGGGCGCGATCACGGGTCTGCTTGCGGGCGTCTTCGGCGTCGGCGGCGGTGCGGTGGTCGTGCCGATCCTTTATGAACTCTTCCGCATGATCGGGGTCGAAGAGGCGCTGCGCATGCCGCTCGCGGTCGGCACGTCGCTCGGCATCATCATTCCGACCTCGATCCGGTCCTTCCGCGCGCACAAGAAGAAGGGCGCCGTCGACCTTTCGGTCCTGAAGCTCTGGGCCGTTCCCGTCGTGATCGGCGTGGTCGTCGGCAGCCTTGCGGCGCGTCATGCGCCCGAATGGTTGTTCAAGATCGTCTTCGTCGTCGTCGCGACCGCCAGCGCGATCCGGCTGCTCTTCGGCAAGGACAGCTGGCGCATCGCCGACGTCATGCCCGGCCCGTTCGTCATGCGGGTCTACGGCCTCGTGCTCGGCGTCCTGTCGGCGCTCATGGGCATCGGCGGCGGGCAATTGTCCAATCTGTTCATGACCTTCTACGGACAGCCGATCCACCGCGCGATCGCCACCTCGTCCGGGCTCGGCGTCATCATCTCGATCCCGGGAACGATCGGCTACATCTATGCGGGCTGGCCGCAGGCGGCGAACCTTCCGCCGCTGTCCCTCGGCTACGTGTCGCTGATCGGCGTCGCTCTCGTGATCCCCACGAGCATCTGGACCGCGCCGATCGGGGCCAATCTCGCGCACCGGCTGTCGAAGCGCAGGCTTGAAGTCGCCTTCGGGATCTTCCTCGCGCTGGTCAGCGCGCGCTTCCTGTCGTCTCTGTTCGTCTGAGACCGTCAGCAGGCTTTCGGAGCGCCCGCGCGCCCGGGGACGCAACGGCCCAAGGGCCGCGACGTCGCCTTCAGACGTTCGGGCAGCTGCGCCATGATCGTCCGCCGCGCCGTCTCGTCGAGACCGCCCCAAACGGCGATCTCTTCGAGCGTACGTCCGCAGCCGCCGCACAGGCCTGTGGACCTGTCGATCGTGCAGATGCGGACGCAGGGTGTGGACATGGTCATGGCAGGCTGTGTGCCGCGAAGAACGACTCGCCTCAAGCGCTTTCGCGCATGGTCCGGTGCGACGTCGTCGCCATCCCGTCCATGAGGAGGATGGAGCGGGCCGCGATGTGGCTCCGCAGGATCTGGAGATGCGGCACGGCATCCGCGAAGCCCAGATCGGTCATTCGATCTTCGATCTCGATCACCTGCTTGACCAGCGCTGCGACGCGACGATCATATTCCGCCTCGTCGAGTCGAGCGACGGGCTGTTCACAACGGTCCATCCTTCAATCCTCTGTCCGAAAAAACGAAACGGAGCACGCAAACCGAATCAGCTCCATAACCAAAGATAGAGCATTTCTACTTACTGCCATCTGGGGTTGCCCAAAAAAAATCAGGCCACCCGGCCCGAAACGGGTTTCTTGCCTGAAGACGAGGTTCCCGCGCGTCCCCGCCGACCGGGTGCCGCGATCAGGCCGCAGCATGAAGCGGGGCTGATGTCGTTTCCCCCGTGGGGTCAGAGTATCGCCGCCGCCGCCGCGATGACGAGCAGGAAGGCGAGTTCCGAGACCTGTTGGGCCGCGCCCGCCACGTCGCCCGTCTGTCCGCCGATCATCCGGCGCGAAAGCGCGACCACCGGCAGCGCCGCCGTCAGGCCGGCGAGAACCGCGATCAGTCCCAGCGAAGGCGGGATTTCCGCGCCCTGCAGGATCAGCACCGCGATCACGATCGCGAGCGAGATGCAGACCGTCAGCGCCTTTCCGCCGGGCCGGCCGACCGCTGCGGACTTTCCGTCGGGCTTGGCGTTGGGCAGACGATGGAGCGGGATCAAGCCGGCGCTGCGCGACAGGGGCGCCGCGGCGAGGATCGCCAGCGCCGCGCCGCCCGTCCCGAGATCGGTCATGATTTCGGCGAGCGCTGCGGCCCGCAGCAGGATCGACAGCACGATCGCGGCGGCGCCGAAGGTTCCGACCCGGCTGTCGGTCATGATCTCGAGCCGGCGCTCCGGCGTCGCGCCGCCGCCGAAGCCGTCGGCCGTGTCGGCGAGACCGTCCTCGTGGAACGCGCCCGTCGACCAGACCGAAATGCAGATCGCGAGCAGCGCCGCGATCCACGGCCCCCAGATCGCGCCCGCCAGGATCGCCGTCACGGCGGCGGGCAGGGCGATGAAGAGCGAAGCCACGGGCAGCATCCGCACGATCCGCGTGAAGTCGGGCAGGCCGTGGGGATCGGTCTCGAAGGGCAGGGCGGGCACGGGGATCCGCGAATAGAAGCGGATGCAGCGGACCGTATCGAGGACGAGCGCGGTGAAAGGGTCGCGTCTCGCCTGCGTCGTGTCGTCCCGCATCGCTTCACCTCCGGGGTGCCCGCGGTTATGAAGGCCGCGACTCATCGAAGGAACCATGCCATGTCCGCCCCCATCATCGCGACCGGTCTTCCCTTCGAGGACATCCGTCTCCTGTTCGAAATGATGCCGGAGGCGGATGCGGAGTCCGTCCGGCTCGTCCGGGAGCGGGATGCGCGGCTGGTGAAGCCGCCGGGCAGTCTCGGACGGCTCGAAGAGATCGTGGAATGGCTCGCGGCGTGGCAGGCCAATGCCAAGCCCGCGGTCCGCCGTCCCACCGTCTGCGTCTTCGCGGCCAATCACGGCGTCGCGGCCCGCGGCGTCTCGGCCTATCCCCCGAGCGTGACGCGCAGCATGCTGGAGACCTTCGCGGCGGGCGGCGGCACGATCAACCAGCTCTGCGCGGCCTTCGATTTCGGGTTCAAGGTGTTCGATCTCGCGCTGGATGTTCCCACCGGGGACATCACCGTCGAGCCCGCGCTCGACGAGCGCGCCTGCGTCGCGACCATGGCCTTCGGCATGGAGGCCGTCGCGGGCGGCACGGACCTTCTCGGCTTGGGCGAGATGGGCATCGGCAACACGACCTCGGCAGCGGCGATCTATGCGGCGCTTTACGGCGGCGATCCGGCACGCTTCGTCGGCCGCGGCGCGGGCGCCGACGATGCGCAGCTCGCGCGCAAGGTCGATGCCGTGCGGGCGGCGCTCGCGCTGCACGGCGCGCATCTCTCCGACCCGTTCGAGGTGCTGCGCCGCCTCGGCGGCCGGGAGATCGCGGCGATCGCGGGCGCGATCATCGCCGCGCGCAGCCAGCGGGTGCCCGTGGTGCTCGACGGCTATGTCGTGACGGCCGCCGCGGCGGTGCTGCATGCCGTCTCGCCGTCTTCGATCGACCATTGCATGGCCGGGCATCTGTCGGCCGAAGGCGCGCATGCGGAGGTGCTGGAACGCCTCGGAAAGAAGCCGATCCTCGATCTCGGCATGCGGCTCGGGGAAGGTTCGGGCGCGGCGCTCGCGATGTCGGTCGTCAAGGCCGCCGCGGCCTGCCATGCGGGCACGGTCACCTTCGAACAGGCGGGAATCGCGATCGGCTGATCAGGCGGCGCGGGCCTGCGCCGCCGCCCGATGGCCCGGCAGGACCGGGGCCGTCGGCTCGGTGATCCGCTCGGGCGGGAAGACCACCATCGCGAGCGTGCCTTCCCCGAGGCGGGAGATCAGCTCGAACCGGCCCCCGTGGAGTTCGACGAGGCCTTTGACGATGGGAAGGCCGAGGCCCGTGCCCTGTTCGGCCGATTTGATGGCGAGCGTGCCGCGGCCGAAGGTCTGCATGATCACGGGGATCTCGTCTTCGGGAATGCCGGGGCCGCTGTCGCGCACGGAGACGTATTGGCCGCCTTCGGGCGTGTTGCCGATGCGGATCAGGATGTCGCCGCCGTTGGGCGTGAACTTGATGGCGTTGGAGAGGATGTTGAGCGCGATCTGGCGCATCGCCCGCTCGTCCGCCCACAGCCGACTCAGATCCGGCTCCGTGGTCTGCTCGATCTCGATGCGTTTGCTGACCGCGCGCAGCTGCAGCAGCCGGCAGCATTCGGAGACCACGTCGGGCAGGGACACGCAGCTCTCGTTGAGCTCGTAGCGCCCGGCCTCGATGCGCGAGAGGTCGAGGATCTCGTTGATGATGTTGAGCAGCATCTCGCCGCTGGCATGCACGTCGGCGGAATATTCGCGATAGGCCGCCACCGAATGCCGGCCGAGAAGCTCCGCCTTCATCACCTCGGAGAAGCCGAGGATCGCGTTGAGCGGCGTCCGCAATTCATGGCTCATGGTCGCGAGGAAGCGCGATTTCGCGAGGTTCGATTCCTCCGCCCGCCGCCGGGCTTCCTCCGAATTGGCGTTCGACTGTTCGAGTTCGGCGATCAGCGCGTCCTTCTCCGCACGGTGCAGAACGATGCGCTCGACGGACGCGTGGAGCCGGCCCGTCATGAAGAGGAAGAAGGTCTGCGCGCTCGCCATCACCATCGCGAGCGCCACGTTCGAGACGTTCGGATCGATCACCACGATCGCGATGACGCCGCCGAGAAGAGGCGCGATGCCCGCGATCACCGCGACGGGGACGCTCGCGCCCAGCATCACGCCCGCCGCCGAGACGAGGAGATGCACGACGAGGGCGAAGGTCCGCGCGCCTTCCCCCGGCGAATGCAGGCCCACGAAGATGAAGGACGCCCAGGCGAGGCCCTGCAGGATCTCCGCCACGATGAAGCGGCGGCGCCAGCTGTCGAGATCGACCTCCTCCGCCGGCCGGCGAAGGAAGGACACGACGACCGCGGTGCCGATCCCGAAGCTCGCCGCGACGGCCGCGCCCGCGATCGCGGCCGCATGGGGCGGCATCAGCATGCCCGCCGCGATGCAGGAGGCGAAGACGAGAATGCCGAAGGCGATCGCGGAATTCGCCCGATTCGCGGCGTAGAGACGAAGCAGCTCGTAGCGCATGAGCCGATCCATGGCCTCGCCGCCGAACATGGTCCTGCCCGGAGCCCGGTCGCGCCTGCGCGTCGCGGGTTCGGAGGACAAGGCCATCCTTCGGTCGGTGAGCACGGCGTCGGACAAGGGAGTTTCCCCGGATTTCGATCGCGCCATCTTCTCGGGAAAACGTTAACGGCGGGCTGATCGCCCCCCGCACGGACCCGCCCGTCCTTAACCATGATGAATGAAATGCAACCGGCCGCCCCCTACGACCGAGGCCGCGATCGCGCGCACTCCTCGGTTCGAGGTCGCGCCGGCGCGGGTGGTCAGGTCCGAAGTCCGGCGTATTCTGGAGGCCGTCCCCGAGGAGACGCCATGACTTCCGCTTCACCTTCCGCTCTCTCCGCCGCCTTCACCCGCATCCGCCTCGACGTCTCGGACGGCGTCGCCGTCGTGACCCTCGCCCGCCCCGAAAGGCTCAACGCCTTCGACGCCGCGATGCATGGCGAGCTGCGCGCCGCGCTCGACCGCGCGGAGAACGATCCGGAAATCGCCGTGCTCGTCCTGACGGGGGAGGGCAGGGCCTTCTCCTCCGGACAGGATCTCACCGAGGATCTGCCCCGCGATCCGCGCGGGCGGATCGATCTCGGGCCGCCGCTCGAGGGCGACTACAACCCGCTCGTGCTGCGGCTGTCGCGCTTCCCGAAACCCACGATCGCCGGTCTCAACGGGCCCGCGGTCGGCGCGGCGGCGAATATCGCGCTCGCCTGCGATCTGGTGATCGCCGCGCGGTCGGCGACCATCCATCAGGCCTTCGTCCGGATCGGTCTGATCCCCGATGCGGGCGGCACATGGTTCCTGCCACGGCTCGCGGGAGCGAAGCGCGCCGCCGCCATGATGATGCTGGGCGATCCCGTCTCCGCCGATGAAGCGCTGTCCATGGGTCTCGTCGGCCGCGTGGTCGACGACGCGGATTTCCCCGCAGCGCTGCGCGACCTCGCCCTGCGCATCGCGCGCGGCCCGCGCCTCGCCCAGCGGCTCGTCAAGGAGGCGCTTGCGGCGAGCCTCGACAATTCCCTGGAGGACCAGCTCGCATTGGAGGCCGAACTCCAGCGAAGGGCCGGATTTTCGGAGGATTTCGTCGAAGGCGTCGCGGCCTTCCGCGAGAAGCGGAAGCCTCGTTTCACGGAGCGCTGAGGCCGCGCGCGGAACTCCGACCGCGTTGCGACGTTGAAGGCGGGACTCCCCCGAGCGGGGCGCGCCCCGCGGCGGGACGCACGCGCCGGATCGTCCGTCGTCTTGATCGCCCGCCGCGTTTTCGCCTTCGA
>CAYNUN010000001.1:0-21566 GCA_964400345.1 uncultured Methylobacteriaceae bacterium | reverse complement strand
GAACCTCCATGCTGACTCGTGATTTCGTCGAAGGAATTGCTTTCCATGCGCGCGTTTCGCCCAACCGCCCGGCGATCATCACCGTCGATGCAGTCGTGTCCTACGCTCGACTTTGGGCAGGGGCGCAATCATTTGCGCATCACTTGTCCACGCTTGATTTGTCGCCGTCGGCACGGATCGGTCTCGCCGTCGGAAGCCCCGTCGGGCAACTGACCGCGATCTGTGGGCTTCATTTGGCCGGCTACGCCTCTCTGACCATCGAGGCGGCACAACTTGCCACCCTGCAGGCCGGGGTGATCGATCTTCTGCTCACCAATTTCGAAGACGTGGAAGCGCCCTGTCCGGTCGTGGCGATCACGGAAGAATGGTTCACGGACAAACGCGAATTCGCGCCCGTGACCGTCGATCCCGCTGCGATCTCTCGTCTCGTCTTGTCGTCGGGCACGACGGGGCTTCCGAAAGTCATCGGCATCACGCGCCGCGCCGTCGCCGAGCGCGTGGCCACCTATTCGGTACGCTTGAGCCGTCCGGCCTGGGAGCGGATCGTCTGCGTTCCGGGACTGTCGACGAATTACGGTTTCAGTTTCGCGATCGCCACGCTTTGGCTGGGGCGCGCGATCTGTTTTCCGTCGAGCCCGCGCTTGACGCGCGAGATGATCGTTTCCTACCAGGCCGAGGTTCTCGTCGCCTCGACCCAGCAGATCTCCGCGATGGTCGAGGCGCAGGAGCGCGACCCGCTGAAGCTTTCCACTCTGAAAGTGGTGCATGTCGGCGGCAGCATCGCCTATCCGCCCCTCTTGGCCAGGATACGCATGTTGGTCTGCAGCAATGTCCTGTGCGGTTACGGATCGACCGAAGGCGGCACGGTGGCTTATGCGCCCGTCGAATATCTGCACGGAACGGCCGGAGCCGTCGGAGTGGTGGCGCCGTGGATCGAAGCGGATACCGTCGATGCGGCCGGGGCGTCGCTCGGCGGCGCGCCGGGGGAAATCCGACTGCGTTCGCTGGGGCAAGGGCGGCGTCTGATGCCCGATGAAAGCGGCCGCTACGAGATGGAGCCCGAAGGGTGGTTTCATCCGGGCGACGAAGGGGTCGTGGATCCCTCCGGGCTCTTGTTCGTGACGGGACGCATCAACGAGATCATCAATCGGGGCGGCGTGAAGGTCGCTCCCGACCTGATCGAGCAGAAGGTCCGCGAATTGGCCGCGGTCGGAGACGTGGCCGCGGTCGGACTGTTGGACGATGTCGGGATCGAACAGGTCTGTCTCGCGGTCGTTCCCGCGCCGTCCCATGTCTTCGATGCGGCCGCCATCGCCGAATTCATGTCCGCGAACCTTCCGCAATATGCGCCCGAATGGATCGTCGAGGTGGCGGAAATTCCACGCAACCGTCTCGGCAAAGTGGCTCGCGAGACCTTGCGCGAGCAGATGCGGGCCATGACGGGACAAGGCTCGGGCACGCGCCCCGTACCGGCCCCGTCCTCCGAAGCCCCGGCGGAGCGCCGATAGGACCGACCTTCGGGGCGGCCCTGCGGCGAGAGCCTCCGGTCGGCGGACGTCGCAGGCGTGTGGACGCTGGAACGGCGATCCTCTCTCCGCAAGGACGCAACCCGTCGCAGACGATGCGTGAGGCCGGCGCGTGCGTTGCGCCGCCTTCGGCGCAAAGCTGCGGGCGGGAGAGCGGGCGCGGGGAAGGATCAGGCCGGAAAAGCGGCCGGGCAGCTCAGGCGAAGCCCGCGAAGAAGAGGGCGGTGACGCCGCCCAGCCAGACGAAGCCCGTCGTCGTCTCCGATGCGCCGAAGACGCGTTCGGCCACGGCTGCGGGTATTGCGGAGAACAGCAGCGCTCCCGTCGAAACGATGAGGCTCGCGCCATAGAAGATCGTCTCCCGCGTCGGCGGGAGGACTTCCGGCATCCATACCGGGTAGAAGCCCCAGACCACGAGCACCATCGGGCTCGACAGGCCGATGAGCAGGGACACCGCGACGGTCGCGACGAAGAGATTTCTCGGGTTCATGCTCAGCCCTGCCCAGGCGGCGAGATGCGCGGCGCGAGGCCCGCGCTCAGCATCACGAGACCGAAGATCATTCGGAAGAGGAAGAGCCAATAGGCGGCCACGAGCGGAAGATAGAAGGCCGTGACGTAGCTCGGGGTCAGTCTGCGTGCGACCGCGATCGCCCAATTCGTGAGAAGCAGAAAGCCGCGCCAAATGTAATTGGGGCTTTCGACGGGAAAGAAGGCCTGCATCAGGAACCGGCCCATACAGGCCCATCCCGTCAATGCCGCGGCATAGGTCACGATCCAGAACGGCAGATAACCGAGGATGAAGTCCGGCTGCATCGTTCCTCTCGCGTCCAAGAAAAGAAGCGGCCGCCGAGGCGGCCGCTTCCGTATCGTATCGGGCCGAGGATTACTCCACGGCTTCCTTCTGGTCGACGAGGCGGACGCCGCCGCGCGGAACGCGGATGTCGTCGATGAAGTTCATCATCGCCTCGCTCGGGGCCCGGGTGAACTTCGACACCACATAGATGGTGAGGAAGGACAGCGGAACGCCGATGATGCCGCCGGAGATGTTGTTCAGCGTCCACAACCGCGCCACGGTGCGGCCGCGAATGACGACCGTGTCCGTGGTGAAGAAGAGGCTGCCGAACCACGACATCGCACCGTCCTTCACGGAGGCGGCGTTGTCGACGATCTTCTGGGCATAGGCCTTCAGCTCCGGATCCACCTTCGCGAGAGCCACCGTCTGCTTGGCGGCGTTCACGATCGCTTCCTTCGAACCGAAGAGTTCGATGAAGTCGAGGCCCGCGAATTCCGTCCAGATCAGGTAGATGAAGGTGAAGCCGAAGCCCACGCTCATGCCCCAACAGGCGGCCGCGTCGGTGGTCTTCTTGTACCAGACGCCCATGACGAGCGCGGCGAAGAGACCCGATGCGGCGATGGAGAAGGCCCATGCGACGAGGAACAGGATGTCCGCGCCCGCATTGCCCGCCGTCCACGCCGCCAGCACCGCCACGACCACCAGCAGGACGCGCGAGATGATGAGACGCTTCGCCGTGGGGGCGTTGCGGTCGATCATCTTGTAGTACACGTCGTGGCTGAGAGCGTTGGCGAGCGCGAGAAGCAGGCCGTCCGCGGTGGACAGCGCCGCCGCGAGACCGCCCGCCGCGACGAGACCGGCGATCACGTAAGGCATGCCCGCGATTTCCGGCGTGGCCAGCACGACCACGTCCGGATGAATCCGGAAGTCGCCCCACTGCACGATGCCGTCGCGGTTCACGTCGACGATGTTGATCCAGTTGACGCCGTAGGGCGACATCAGCTGCCAGTTCTTGATCCACTCCGGCAGATTGGCGATCGGCTGGCCGATGACCGTCTGGTAGATCTCCAGCTTGCCGAAGGCGGCGTAAGCGGGAGCCGTGAAGTAGAGCAGGAAGATGAAGAACAGCGACCAGGCCACCGACTGACGAGCTTCACGCACCGACGGGGTGGTGAAATAGCGCATCAGGATGTGGGGGAGAGCCGCGGTTCCGACCATCAGGCAGAAGACCAGCGCGAAGAAGTTGAACGCCGCCGAGCCCGAGAACTGGCCGTTGGCCCCGAGGAAGGGCGCCGCATGGAAGCCCGTGACGCCCGGGGGCGGGGTCATGCCCGCCGCACGGAAGCCCTGCTCCAGCACGGTGATCTTCTCGAGAGCGACGCCGTACATCAACTGCGGGATCGGAACGCCCGTGATCTTGGCCGACATCAGGACGGCGGGGATCAGATAGGCGATGATCAGGATGATGTACTGCGCCACCTGGGTCCAGGTGACGGCGCGCATGCCGCCGAGCATCGAGCAGACGAGAATGCCCGCCAGGCCCACGAACACCGCCACGCCGAACGAGACGTCGAGGAAGCGCTGCGTGATGATGCCGACGCCGACGATCTGCGCCACGACATAGACGAACGACGCCGTCAGCAGAACGATGACGCCGATCGACCGCGCCATGTTGCCGCCGAAGCGGGCGCCGAGGAAGTCCGGAACCGTGTACTGGCCGAACTTGCGCAGATACGGCGCGAGCAGGATGGCGACGAGCATGTAGCCGCCCGTCCATCCGAGGATGAAGGCGAGGCCGCCGTAGCCGAGGGCATAGAGGCTGCCCGCCATGCCGATGAAGCTCGCGGCGGACATCCAGTCCGAACCGGTCGCCATGCCGTTGTAGAGCGCGGGCACCCGGCGTCCGGCCACGTAATATTCGGCCACCGCCGCCGTGCGGCTGATGATGCCGATATAGGCGTAGACGCCGATCGTGAGGAACACGAACAGGTAGCCGAGGATGCGGTCGGGAACGCCCATCTGCTCGAGAATCGCGAGCAGAACGACGAACACCGCGAAGCCGCCCGTATAGCCGGCATAGATGCGGCCGAGCGAGCTGATGAAAGGATCCTTGTCTCCGGAAGCGGCCATGGGATCAGTCCTCCTGCACGCCGAATTCCTCGTCGATCTCGTTCTGGCGCTTGGCGAACCAGAACAGGCCGACGACGAAGATGATCAGGCTGCCCTGCGCGGCCATATAGAAGCCGAGCGGGAAGCCCATGACGACGATCTTGTTGAGCGCGCCCGCGAAGAAGTGGACGCCGAATCCGGCGAAAGCCCACACTCCCAGAATCGCCCACATCAGGCCGGAGGTCTTGCTCCAGTAAGCCCGACCCGTTTCCGCATCGATCGCTGCCGAAGTCGCCGACTTCGGGGCGTCGGCGTTGTCTACCAAGGGCATTTCGAACTCCCTCTCCGGATCGATCGTCGCCCAGGACGTGATCCGGTTCGTTTATGGTTGCCGCTCCGCGGATCCATTCCGTTTCTACTTAGAAAAAACGTGTTTTTCCCTATGGATCGCGAACCCGAATTAGCATCATATTAAGCGTGCCTTCAACGCCCAAGGTGATACGACCTTATGTTAAAGCTCCGCGAGTTCGTCTTCGGGCGACCGAAATCGTCTGATCCCGACGCGTTCGGCGCCTTTCTGCATGAGCGCGCGGCCTTCGTGGCGCAGAAGACGATCCTCGATTATTGCCAAGTCAAAACCGGCAAGAACGAACGTGAAATCTTCGCCGATCCGGGCTTCAAGGCCGCCTTGAACCATTGTCGGTGGGAAGTCTTCGCCGCCACTGTCGTGGACGTCCACGCGATGGCGGAAGCTTGGCTGCGTCCTTTTGTCGCTGAATCGCATGAAACCCTCGTCGAGGCGCTCGTCGCGCTCCACGAGCGCTCGGCGGCCGCGGCGCCCGCTTCCGAGCGGCCGAGCGATTCGGCCGCCGCCGATCCCGCCCGCATCCGCGCCGATCTTCTGCTGCGCACGCTCGCGCCCCCGCGCACCGCGAACAAGCTGCAGCTGACCGCCGAGAAGCCGCTGCTCGCGACCCTGCCGATCCACGCCGATCAGCGCCGCGACGAGACGCCTTCCATCGTCGGCGCGCTGCGGTTCCATGTCGTCTCGGCGCAGCAGGACATGGAGCGGATGTTCGACCCCGCCGGGCTCGCCGCGCGCCTCGTGCCGAACGCCTGACGGGAGACGTCGGGCCTCGCCGCTCTCCGACCCCGGACCGCGTTGACGCGGCGGCACCCCTCGTGTACTGGAACCGCTCCCGCGCGGTCCGTCCGCGCGGTTCGTCGTCGTGCGCCCTCGTTTCGCGGGGACGGACGACAGCCCGGTTTCACTGCCAAAAAGCCGGACCGCCGATCCTTCGGGACCGACAGGTCCGGGTCGAACACGAGGACAAGATGTTCGCAGTCATCAAAACGGGCGGCAAGCAGTACAAGGTTGCCGCCGACGACGTGATCACCATCGAAAAGATCGCCGGCGACGCCGGCGCGACGGTCACGTTCGATCAGGTTCTCATGCTGTCCGACGAGGCCGGCACGCAGGTCGGCGCGCCGACCCTGCCCGGCATCGTCGTCACGGGCGAGGTGGTCGAGCAGACCCGCGGGGCCAAGACGATCCACTTCGTCAAGCGCCGCCGCCAGAACTCGAAGCGCAAGAAGGGTCACCGTCAGGAACTGACCGTCGTGCGCATCACCGCCCTCGCCGGCACGGCCGGAACGGCCAAGCCCAAGAAGGCCGCGAAGGCCAAGGCTCCCAAGGCCGAAGCCTCCGTAGAAGCCGCCGCCTGAGGCGCGGCTTCCTCCGCACCCCGAACCGAGTTTTCCGGGCCCCGGCCCGACAGCATGACGGAGCACTCCAATGGCTCATAAAAAAGCAGGCGGTTCCTCCCGCAACGGCCGCGACTCCGACGGTCGCCGCCTCGGCGTGAAGAAGTTCGGCGGCGAGCGCGTGCTCGCCGGCAACATCATCGTGCGCCAGCGCGGCACGCGCATGGCGGCCGGCCCCAATGTCGGCGTGGGCAAGGACCACACGCTGTTCGCGCTCTCCGCGGGCACCGTCGAGTTCAAGACCAAAACCGCCGGCAAGGTCTTCGTATCCGTACGAATGGCCGAGGCTGCCGAATAACGGCGCGGATCACGAAGATCCCCGCCGGTTCTCGTGACCCGGCGGACGATCTTCGGACATTCCGAAACGTCCGATTCCTCCCGAAAGGGAGCGAAGGGGAAACGGGAACACCGTTTCCCCTTTTTCGTCGTTCCAAGGTCATGTTCCCGGTTTAGGGACGGGCCGGAATCGGAGACCGACCATGTTTTCGGACATCACGCGCGACGACGTCTTCATGCTCGAGACCCCGCGGCTGTGGCTGCGCTGGCCGCGGGCGGCCGATGCGCCGGCGCTGGCGCGACTCGCGGGGGACAAGGCCGTGGCCGAGATGACGGCCCGCATCCCGCATCCCTATCCGCCGGAAGAGGCCGACCGCTTCATTTTCCGCGCGCGCGAGGCGAACGCGACGGGCGCGGGCCTCGTGATGGCGGTCGCCTTCAAGAGCCGCCCCTCCGACCCGATCGGCATCGTCTCCGCCGAGCGGGGTCCGGAAGCCGAGGCGGTGATCGGTTATTGGCTGGGCAAGCCCTTCCACGGACGCGGGCTGATGAGGGAGGCCCTCGAGGCGCTGCTGCGGGCCGTGTTCACGCTGTCGGAGGCCGAAGTCGCGATCGCCGCCGTGCAGACGCGCAACCCCGCCTCGCGGCGCGTCCTGGAGAAGTGCGGCTTCACCGCGGATGCCGAGGGCAAGGACGCCTTCCCGGCCTGCGCGACCGCGCCTTTCGAGAGCTTCCGCCTCGACCGCACCGACTGGACGGTCGGCTTCGGCCGGGCGGGGACGCGCGGCGCGGCCTCGCCGCATCCCTGATCGGGCGGGCTGCGCGTCATCCGCCGGCGCTCGGGCCGCGTAGGGAGAAGGCCTCCTTCCGCAACCCCGGGTGCTTCATGACGATTTTCGGAATTTTCGGACGACGCGCGATCGCGCGGGTCTTCGCCGCGCCCCTGTTGATCCTCCCGCTTCTCGCGCTTTTGGGGGCCGCGCCCGTCGCGGCGTCGCCGAAGGCGCCTTCCGCTTCGTCCTCCAAGCTCGTGCTCGAGGACTTCTTCCGCGGCACGCTGACGGCGGAGGGAACGTTCACGAGCACGCTCGACGGCTCGGTGCGCGGCATGAAGGTGAAGATGCGCGGGCGCTGGGATCCCAAGACCGCGACGCTGACGCTCGTCGAGGATTTCGAATTCTCGGACGGCGAGAAGGACCGCAAGACCTGGCGCTTCACCCGGACCGGCGAAGACCGCTATGTCGGGACGCGCGAGGACGTGGTGGGCGAAGCCGAGATCCGGCAGGTCGGCGACGCGGTGACGCTCGTCTACAAGGCGGTGGTGCGCACGAAGTCGGGATCGGCCTTCACCGTGACCTTCGACGACCTGCTGGTGAAGACGGACGCGCGGACGGTGCGCAACACGGCCACCGTGAAGTGGCTGTTCTTCACGGTGGGCGAGGTCGATCTCACCATCCGGCGCGGGCGGTGATGCGACGGGCTCGGCGGCCCGGCGGCGCGGCGTTCGGGCTCCGGAAGCCCGCGTCCGCATTGCCCCGCGCCGCGCGCTCCGTTAGGGAGTGCGCATGAAGTTCCTCGACGAGGCCAAGGTCTATATCCGCTCCGGCAACGGGGGCGCGGGATGCGTCTCCTTCCGCCGCGAAAAGTTCATCGAATTCGGCGGTCCCGACGGCGGCGACGGCGGGAAGGGCGGAGACGTGTGGGCGGTCTGCGTCGACGGGCTCAATACGCTCATCGATTACCGCTATCAGCAGCACTTCAAGGCCGGCACGGGCATGCACGGCATGGGCCGCAACCGGGCGGGCGGCAAGGGTGCGGACGCCGTGCTCAAGGTCCCGAAGGGCACGCAGATCCTCGACGAGGAGGGCGAGACGCTGATCGCCGACCTCACGGAGATCGGCCAGCGCGTGCTGCTCGCCAAGGGCGGCAACGGCGGTTTCGGCAACGCCTATTTCACGACCTCCACGAACCGCGCGCCCCGCCGCGCGAATCCCGGGCAGGACGGACAGGAGCGGATGATCCGCCTCCGCCTGAAGCTGATCGCCGATGCGGGTCTCGTCGGGCTGCCGAACGCCGGCAAATCGACCTTCCTCGCGACGGTGACGGCGGCGAAGCCGAAGATCGCGGACTATCCCTTCACGACGCTGCATCCCGGCCTCGGCGTGGTGCGGGTGGACGGACGCGAATTCGTGCTCGCCGACATCCCCGGCCTGATCGAGGGCGCGCATGAGGGCTTGGGCCTCGGCGACCGCTTCCTCGGCCATGTCGAGCGCTGCCGCGTGCTGCTGCATCTCGTCGACGCGACGACGGAGCATGCGGGCAAGACCTACAAGACCGTTCGCCACGAGCTCGAATCCTACGGCAACGGCCTCGACGAGAAGCCGGAGATCGTGGCGCTGTCGAAGGCCGACGCGCTCACGCCCGAGGCGCTCGACGAGCAGAAGAAGCGGCTGAAACGCGCCGCGGGCCGCACGCCGCTCGTCCTCTCCTCCGCATCGCGGCAGGGCGTGGAGGAGGTTCTCCGGGCCTTGTTGAAGGTCATCGACGCATCCCGCGCGGAAGAGGCCGAGGCCGCCGCGCCCGCGCAGTCGGAGGGCTGGCGCCCGTGACGCAGACGCCTTCCCTCGACCGGTTCAAGCGCGTCGTCGTCAAGGTCGGCTCCTCGCTTCTCGTCGACGGGGCCAAAGGCGAATTGCGTCATGGCTGGCTCGATGCGCTCGCCTGCGACATCGGCGATCTGCATGGCCGCGGCGTGGACGTCATCGTCGTCTCCTCCGGTGCGATCGCCATGGGACGCACCGTGCTGAAACTCCCGCGCGGTCCCCTGAAGCTCGAAGAGAGCCAGGCCGCGGCCGCGGTCGGCCAGATCGCGCTGGCGCAGGCTTGGGCGGACGTGCTCGGCAAGCGCGGCATCACGGCCGGGCAGATTCTCGTCACGCTGTGGGATACCGAGGAACGGCGGCGTTATCTCAATGCCCGCGCCACGCTCGGCCGGCTGATGGATCTCCGCGCGGTGCCCGTCGTCAACGAGAACGACACGGTCGCGACGACCGAGATCCGTTACGGCGACAACGACAGGCTCGCGGCACGGGTGGCGACCATGGCGGGCGCGGATCTCCTGATCCTCTTGTCCGACATCGACGGTCTCTACACGGCGCCGCCGCATCAGAACCCCGATGCGAGGCTCATTCCGGTGGTGCCGCGCATCACGGCGGAGATCGAAGGCGCGGCCGGGGGCGCGGCGTCCGAACTCTCGCGGGGCGGCATGCGGACCAAGATCGAGGCGGCCAAGATCGCCACCGTCGGCGGTACGCATATGGTCATCGCGGACGGCCGCGTGACGAACCCGCTGCGCCGGATCGCCGAGGGCGGTCCCTGCACCTGGTTCCTCACGGGATCGAACCCGGTCTCCGCCCGCAAGACCTGGATCGCGGGCGCGATCGAGCCCAAAGGCGTTCTGCATCTCGATGCGGGCGCGGCGAAGGCGATCCGCACGGGCAAGAGCCTTCTACCCGCGGGCGTCGTTCGGGTCGAAGGCGGCTTCGAGCGCGGCGACGCGGTGGTTCTGCGCGGCCCGGACGGCGGCGAGATCGGCCGCGGTCTCGTCGCCTATGACGCGGCCGAAGCGAGCTTGATCGCGGGTCGCTCCTCGAAGGACATCGCCGAGCTTCTCGGCTATTCCGGCCGCGCGGAAATGGTCCATCGCGACGACATGGCGCTCGGCGTCGAATAGGCTGGACCGCCGCCCCTCCTCCCCGCATGCGCAAGCTGCGTTCCGCTGCACGCGGCGTCTCGACAGGCGCGGTCTTCCGGGTCTATTGTCGTTGCACTCGTGTGCAAGGCGCGCACAAAGACCAAGAATGCAGGAGGAGCGCATGGCGCGCTGGTTGAAGAAGGGCAAGGACGCCGAGGCTCGCAAGGATGCGGACGACAAGGTCCGCGCCGTCGTCGAAGGCATCCTCGCCGACGTGGAAAAGCGCGGCGACGCGGCCGTGCGCGAGCTCTCGCAGAAATTCGACGATTACGCGCCGAAGGAGTTCTTCCTCTCCAAGAAGGACATCGACGCGGCGATGGCGAAGCTGCGCCCGCGCGACATCGACGACATCGCCTTCGCTCAGACGCAGGTCCGCAACTTCGCGCAGAAGCAGAAGGAATGCCTGCGCGATCTGGAAGTCGAGACGCTCCCCGGCGTGATCCTCGGCCACAAGAACATCCCGGTGAACGCCGTGGGCTGCTACGTGCCCGGCGGCCGCTATCCGATGATCGCCTCGGCCCATATGAGCGTGGTGACCGCCAAGGTCGCGGGCGTGAAGCGCATCATCTCCTCGGCTCCGCCCCATCACGGCGCGCCGCATCCGGCGATCGTCGCGGCCATGCATATGGGCGGCGCGGACGAGATCCTCGTGCTCGGCGGCGTGCAGGCGGTCGCGGCCATGGCGATCGGCACCGAGACGGTGAAGCCCGTCGACATGCTGGTCGGCCCCGGCAACGCCTATGTCGCGGAAGCCAAGCGCCAGCTCTACGGCCGTGTCGGCATCGACCTCTTCGCGGGTCCGACCGAGACGCTCGTGATCGCCGACGAGACCGTCGACGGCGAGATCTGCGCCACCGACCTGCTCGGACAGGCCGAACACGGCCCCAACTCCCCGGCCGTGCTGATCACCAATTCCGAAAAGCTCGCCCGCGAGACCATGGCCGAGATCGAGCGCCTGCTGAAGATCCTGCCGACGGGCGAAGTCGCGCGTCAGGCGTGGGAGGACTACGGCGAGGTGATCGTCTGCGACTCTCATGAGGAGATGCTGAAGGAGGCCGACTTCCTCTGCTCCGAACATGTGCAGGTGATGACCGACCGGGACGACTGGTTCCTGCAGAACCTCACGAATTACGGCGGCCTGTTCCTCGGCCCGCGCACCAACGTCTCCTACGGCGACAAGGTGATCGGCACGAACCACACGCTGCCGACGAAGAAGGCCGGTCGCTACACGGGCGGTCTCTGGGTCGGCAAGTTCATGAAGACCTGCACCTATCAGAAGGTCCTCACGGACGAGGCCTCGGCCATGATCGGCGAATATTGCTCGCGGCTCTGCATGCTCGAGGGCTTCGTGGGCCACGCCGAGCAGGCGAATGTGCGCGTGCGGCGCTACGGCGGCCGCAACGTGCCTTACGGCGAGGCCGCGGAATGAAGCTCCCGAAGACCCCTTCCTTCCGCCTCGACGGGCGGAAGGCACTGATCACGGGCGCGGGGCGGGGCATCGGCCTCGCCGCCGCCACCGCGCTCGCCGAGGCAGGCGCGCATGTCGTGCTCGCCGCCCGCACGGTGAGCGAGATCGAAGAGGCCGCCGCGGCGATGCGCGCCGCGGGCTGGTCCGCCTCCGCGTTGAAATTCGACGCTCTCGACGTCGAGGGCATCGACGCCGCGCTCGACGCGGCCGGACCCTTCGACATCCTCGTCAACAATGCGGGGACGAACCGGCCGAAGGCCATGACGGACATCACGATCGAAGATTTCGATGCGGTGATGGACCTCAATGTCCGCGCCGCCTATTTCGTGGCCCGCGCGGTCGTGCGGGGCATGGTGCAGGCGGGCATCAAGGGCTCGATCATCAACATCTCCTCGCAGATGGGCCATGTCGGCGGGCCTCGCCGCACGGTCTATTGTGCGTCGAAACACGCGATCGAGGGCCTCACCAAGGCCATGGGCGTGGAGTTCGGCCCGCAGGGCATCCGCGTGAATACGGTCTGTCCGACCTTCATCGTGACGGAGATGACCCGGCCCTTCTTCGAGGACGAGACGTTCCGCAACTCCGTCCTCTCCAAGATCAAGCTCGGGCGTCTGGGCGAGATCGAGGACGTGATGGGGCCGGTGCTGTTCCTCGCCTCCGACGCGTCGGGCCTCGTCACGGGTTCGGCGATCATGGTGGACGGCGGCTGGACGGCCGACTGACGTCATGGCCGGGCGCATCACTTCGGTGGACGTGGCCGCGCGGGCGGGCGTCTCGCGCTCGGCCGTGTCGCGCTGCTTCACGCCGGGGGCGAGCATCGCGCCCGAAACGCGCCGCAAGGTGACGGAGGCCGCGAAGGCCTTGGGCTATCGGCCGAACGCGATCGCCCGGTCGCTCATCGCCGGACGGTCGCGGATGATCGCGGTCGTCGTCGGCTACATGCAGAACCAGTTCTATCCGGATCTGCTCGACCGTCTCGCCCGCGAATTGCAGGCGCGCGGCTATCACCTCCTGCTCTTCGCGGCCTCGCCCGAGGGGGATTCGGACGCTCTGTTCCCGCAGATCCTCGCCTATCAGGTGGACGGGATCATCCTGGCTTCGACCTCGCTCTCCTCCGCGCTCGCCGACGAATGCGACGCGGCGGGCATTCCGGTGATGCTCATCAACCGCACCACGGACGGAGCGGGCGTATCGAGCGTGACGGCCGACAACGTCAACGGTGCGCGCGCGGTCGCCGACTTCCTGCTCGCGGGCGGGCACCGCCGCTTCGCCTATGTGGCGGGAACGGCGGGATCCTCCACCAATCAGGACCGTGAGGCCGCATTTCGGCGAAGGCTCGCCGAGGCCGGGATCGATGAAGTGCTGCGCGCCGACGGCGGCTATTCGCAGGAGGGCGCGGCGGAGGCGGCGCGGCGGCTGCTCGCGCGGAAGGACCGGCCGGACGCCGTGTTCTGCGCCAACGACCACATGGCCATCGCCTTCATGGACGCCGCGCGACACGACGTCGGACTTCGGATCCCGCAGGACGTCTCGGTCGTCGGCTACGACGATGTCGGCCCGGCGCGCTGGCCGAGTTACGCGTTGACCAGCGTGGAGCAGCCCGTCGAAGCCATGGTGGACATCGCGACGCGGGCGCTGCTCGACCGGATCGAGGGCCGCGAGACGGCCGCGCGCATCGCGCGGGTGGCCGGAGCGTTGGTCGTGCGGACGAGCGCGAGGCTGCCGGCGGCGGGGGTCGTGCGGATCGCGGAGCGCGACGTGTGGATGCCGTGACGCTCGGCCGCGCTCAATCCTTGCCGCGCAGCGGTTCGTAACTGGTCATCACCGCGCGGCGATAGGCGGGGCGGGCCGTCAGACGTTCGTACCAGGCCGCGAGATTCGGCAGTTCGGGCCTCTCGATATCGAGCGTGAACCACCGCCAGAGCAGGGTGCCCGCAGGCACGTCGCCCATCGAGAACCGCGGCCCCGCGAGCCATTCGGAATCGGCGAGGCGGGCGTCGAGAACGGCGAAGGCCTTCCCGGCGGCGAGCGTGAATTCGCGGGCCTTCTCCGCGCTGCGCTGCGACGGCGGCTTGCGGAAGACCTCCCAGAACAGGCCGCTCATGGGGCCGGAGAGCGTGGTCTGCTGCCAGTCCATCCATTGATCCGCGACCGCGGCCGTCTTGGGGTCTTCCGGCCGGAGCAGGCCCCGGCCGTAGACGTCCGCCACGTAGCGGACGATCGCGTTCGACTCCCACAGCACCATGGTCCCGTCCTGCAGGGTCGGAACCAGGCGGTTGGGGTTCATCCGCCGGTATTCCGGCGTGTCGGTGCCGCCATGGACGCCGCCGACGTCGAACCGTTCGAAGGGCAGCCCCAGCTCCTCGAGGACCCAGAGCACTTTCTGAACGTTGGACGACGTCGCGCGGCCCCAAAGCTTCATCGACGTCGCCTTACTTGATCGCCTGCGGGTTGATCGGCGAACCCGCGCCGCCCGGCAGGTGGAGCGGAGGCGCGCTGAAGAAGAATTCGTACACCTTGTCCTTGGCGCAGTCTTCCGCGAGTTCCTTCATGTAGAAGATCTCGCCCATGGCGATGCCCATGGCCGGAATGACGACCCAGTGCCAAGGCTGCTTGGCGTCCTGCGTCTCGTTGGGACGCACTTCGCAGCCCCAGGTGTCCATGCAGATGCCGGCGACGTTCTTCTCGTGCAGCCAATAGCAGGTCTCGAAGGCCACGCCCGGCGCGTCGCCGCCCGCATAGCCCGTCCAGTCGCCCTTGGCGAGGCAGCGCTCCTGATGGCCCGTGCGGACGAGGACGAAGTCGCCCTTCTTGATCGTGACGCCCTGCGCTGCGGCGCAGGCGTCGAGATCGGCGTTCGAGACCGCATAGCCGTCGGGCAGGGAGTCGAGGCCCTTCCAGCGGGCGACGTCGAGCAGGACGCCGCGGCCGACCATCTTGTCGCGATAGTTCTCGATGCCGAGCTTCTTCGCGCCGCGCGCGTCGACGAGCGTCGCATCGAAGCCGTTGTACATCTTGTCGTCGAGGAAGATGTGGCAGAGCGCATCCCACTGGGTGGACGCCTGGCACGGCATGTTGATCGCGTCGTCCGCGTAGCGGAGATAGGGGGCCGGATCGTCCTGATTGCCCGCGGCGGCGTCGGTGCCCGTGGCGAGCATCGTATGGATCGGGTTCCAGCGTCCGCCGAACAGGCCGGACTGGATCGGCTCCTTCAGCGACAGCCCCAGCGCGAAGACCTTGCCCCTCTTGATGAGCTTGCCCGCGTCGATGATGTCCTGCGGCGTGATGTGGTTGAGCGTGCCGAGCTGATCGTCGGCACCCCAACGGCCCCAGTTGGACAGCTTCTTCGCGGCCTCGTAGATGGCTTCGCGGTTCACGGGCTTCCTGCTCATCGTTTCCTCTCGCATCATCTTCCGCGCGTCGCTGCGCGCGCTTATTTATCATATGAAAAATAAGACGCTCCCGATGTCAATCGCGCGACGTTCGGGAAACGGGCTTGCAAGCCGCTTCTTCGAGCATTAATTTATCACACGATAACTTTGGGGAATTCAATCCTGCGGGGAGCGGCGCCGTTCGGCCCTTCCGCCTCCGCCGCGCCGCCGGGCCGGAAAGGATCGACCGATGCCCGAGACCGTCGTTCGTTTCGATTCCCGGGCGCGCGGGGCCGGTCCCGACCGCCCCGACGTCATGGAACGCGCCCGCGCGCTCGTGCCGCGCCTGCGCGATCGCGCCGTCCGCACCGAGGAAGAGCGGCGCATGCTGCCCGAGACGGAGCGGGAGCTGCATGAGGCGGGCCTGTTCCGCTTTCTTCAACCGCGCCGCAGGGGCGGGTCCGAGCTCGATTACGTCTCCCTCGTCGACATCGGGGAAATCCTGTCCCGGGGCGACGCTTCGGTCGCTTGGAACGTGGTCAATCTCGCAAGCCATCACTGGATGCTGGGCATGTTCGATCCGGCGGCGCAGGATCTCGTCTGGGACGAGAATCCCGACGCGCTGATCGCCTCCTCCTTCGTCTTCCCCGCGGGGCGCGCGCGCCGCACGCGCGGCGGTTACGTCCTCTCCGGTCGTTGGCCGTTCTCGTCGGCGGTCGAGCCGAGCAGCTGGAACATGCTCGCAGGCGTCGTGTCCTCGGAGGACGAGGCGGACGCGCCCGACTATCGGATCTTTCTCGTCCATCGCCGGAATTATCGGATCATCGACACATGGGATTCGGCGGGTCTGCGCGGCACGGGCTCGCAGGACGTCACCGTCGACGAAACGTTCGTGCCGGAATCGATGTCTCTTTCCGTGCGGGCGGTCGCGGGCGGGCCGACGCCGGGTTCCGCGGTCAATCCCGGTCCGCTCTACCGCCTGCCCGTCTTCGCCCTGTTTCCCTATGTCCTGTCGGGCGTGGCGCTGGGCAATGCGCAGGGCGCCCTCGACGATCACGTCGCCGAGGTCCGTCGCCGCGCTTCGACCTATACCCGCGCCAAGCTGGGCGAGATCCAGGCGATCCAGATCAAGATCGCCGCAGCCGCGGCGGGAATCGACGCGGCGCGGCTGATCATGCGCCGCAACTGCATCGACGCGATGGAACGGACGAGCCGCGGCTCCACGCCCGACATGCTCGAGCGCACGCGGCTGCGGCGCGACGGCGCCTTCGCCGTCAACATGTGCACCGAGGCGGTGACCGCCCTGTTCGGCGCGTCGGGCGCGGGCGGGCTGTTCCTGACCAATCCGCTGCAGCGGCGGTTCCGCGATGCGCATGCGATCAATTCGCACATCGCATTCAGTTTCGACGCGGCGGGTTCCGATTTCGGTCGCGCCGCCCTAGGTTTCCCTCCAGAGAATGCAACGCTGTGAATCAGAGTTCGGAGTCCATGACCCAAGCCGCCTCCGCCGCCGCCTCGCCGTCGGCCGAACCCGCCTTCGATCCGCGTGATTTCCGCAACGCTCTCGGCAGCTTCGCCACGGGCGTGACGATCATCACCGCGCAGGGGCCGGACGGTCGCCGCGTCGGCCTGACCTGCAATTCCTTCGCCTCGGTCTCGCTCAATCCGCCATTGGTGCTGTGGAGCATCGTGGTGCATTCGCCGAGCCTCGCGACCTTTCAGGAGGCCTCGCATTTCACCGTCAACGTGCTCGGGGGCTCCCAGTCCGAACTGGCGATGAAATTCGCGCGCCCCGCCGACGACAAATTCGCGGGCGTCGATTGGACTCCCGGCCGCGGCTCCGCGCCTGTGCTCGCGGGCACCGTCGCCAATTTCCAATGCCGCAACGCCTACCGCTATTACGGCGGCGATCACGTCATCTTTCTCGGCGAGGTCGAAGCTTACGAATACAACCGCGACGAACCGCTCCTGTTCTCGAGGGGCGCCTTCGGATCCTTCGTACCCGCCTCCTGAAATCCGCATGTCCATGAACACGGTCGCCGCCATCGCCGCCCCCCGCGTCAAGCAGAGGAGGCTCTCGCCCGACGAAAGACGACGCGACTTCATTCTGAAGGCGGCGGAGTTCTTCGCGGAGGAGGGCTTCGACGGGGGAACGCGCGAACTCGCGCGCAAGCTCGGCGTCACCCAGCCGCTCCTCTACCGCTATTTCCCGAGCAAGGAGGAGCTGATCCGCGAGGTCTATCGGACGGTTTATCTCGACCGATGGAATCCGGATTGGGATCGGCTCCTGACCGATCGTTCGCTGCCGATCCGCGAACGGATGCAGCGCTTCTACGACGCCTATACGGACGCGATCTTCACGCGCGAATGGATGCGGATCTATCTGTTCTCGGGCCTCAAGGGCGTCGAGATCAACAAATGGTATGTCGGCGTCGTCGAAGACCGCATCCTCAAGCGCATCGTCACCGAATATCGCATGGAAGCGGGCCTGCCCGAACAGGATCCGCAGCCCGCCGAACTCGAACTCGGCTGGATCCTGCAGGGCGGCATCTTCTATTACGGCGTCCGCAAGCACATCTACGGCTCCGCCGTGCTCGAGGACAAGGAACGCGTGATCTCCAATGCGATCGACGTGTTCCTCGAAGGCATCTCCCGCGTCTTCGGCACGGGCGTGAAGGTGCGCTCGGCTTATGTCCGGCGGGCGGCCGGCGACGAGGCGTGACGGTCCCGGCGGGCCGCCCTCGTCCCGAGGGCGAAGGCCCGGGGCGAGCGGGCATCCGTCGTCATCCCCGAACGGAAAAGGCCCGGCTCGCGCCGGGCCTTTTCGTATCGGTCGATGTGCGTCCGATCAGACGTCGAGCCCGAGCACCCGGGCGGCGTTGCCGCCGCAGATCTGGGCGAGGGTGACTTCGTCCATGCCCGGCACGCCCGCCACATGGCCCACGGGATTGTATTCCGCCATGTCGAAGGGATAGTCCGTGCCCATCATGATCCGGTCGGGGCCGAACAGTTCGAGCATGTAGGCGAGCTGGTGGTAGGAGAAGACCACCGTGTCGAGATAGACCTGCCGGAGATAGGTCGTCGGCGGCAGGGGGAGATCCGCGTGGGAATCGTCGCGCGCACCCCAGGCGTGGTCGATTCGGCCCGAATAGCCGGGCAGATAGCCGCCGCCGTGGACCGCCATCAGCTTGATCTCCGGGAAGCGCGCGAGCGTGCCGTTGAAGATGAGCTGGTGCAGCGCGATCGTCGTCTCGAGCGGGTTGCCGATCACGTTGTTGAAGTAGAAATGCGTGAAGCGGTCGCCGTGCGTGAAGCCGTTCGGATGGATCATCACGAAGGCGCCGAGGCGCTCGGCCGCCGCGAAGAACGGGCGGAACTTCGGATCGCCCAGTTCCTGCCCGTCGACATTGGTCAGGATCTGCACGCCCTTGAGCCCGAGGCTCATGACGTATTCGAGTTCCTTCACCGCCAGTTCCGGCTCCTGCAGCGTCACCGTCCCGAGGCCGACGAAGCGGTCCGGGCGCTTGGCGACGTATTCGGCCACGCCGTCATTGACGATGCGATGCGCTTCTTCGGCGATCTTGGTCGGGACCGTGAAATAGCACTGGCCCGGAGCCGGGGCTACGACCTGGATGTCGATCGCCATGGCGTCGAGATCGAACAGGCGCTTGTCGATCTGCGTGATGACCTCGGCGCGGTCCTTGTCCTGGATCGCGTTGATCTCCTTGGTCATGGCATCGGAGAAATGAGCCAGCGGGATGCGGCTCATGTCGACATGCGGCCCCGCGACCTTGCCCGCGGCGGGCACGACGATATGGGCGTGGATGTCGATCGTCGTCGACGAGGGGCGGCGGGCGCGTCCGTCGGCGTCGTGGATGCGCGCCGCGGTGCGGCCGTAGCGATTCCGGCTGTCGAGCATGGGTCTTCGTCCTCGTTGTTCTTGAGTCAGATCATTTCGATCCGGCCGCTCGCGGCCGATCGCGTGATCGCCTCGAAGGTCCGGACGTTGTAGGTCATTTCGTCGAGCGTGACAGGGTAGGCGTCTCCGCCGGCCGCGGCGCGGGCGAAGGCTTCCAGATTGTCGCGCACCGCCGGATGCGGCGGGTTGAAGACCGTGGCGGGGTTCTCGCCGCGATGCACGGTGGTGACGTCCCAGCCCGTCGGGATCTCGGGATGGGTCCGGTCGCGGATCTCCATCCAGCCCTGCGAGCCGTAGACGGCGAGCCGCCCCATGAAGGGCGTCGCGAGGATCGCGGTCAGCATCGCGGTCGCGCCGTTCTCGAAGCCGAGCGTGATCGACAGCGTGTCGCCGTTGCCGAATTTCGTGCCGCGGGTCGCGAGCCGCGCCCAGACTTCGGTCGGCCGTCCGAACATCGAGATGGAGAGGTCGACGAGATGGATGCCCGTCGCCGACAGCGGCCCGACGGGCGCCTCGACGGGGGACAGCCGCCAATTGTCGGGCGGCAGAGCCAAGAACTTGTCCTGACTGAAATTGCCTTCGAGCAGCAGCGGATTGCCGAATTCGCCCGCGGCGAAGCGCTTGCGCATGTCGATGACGGCGGGCTCGAAGCGGCGCTCATGGCCGATGCCGAGCTGGACGCCCGCGGCCTTCACCGCCTCGATCGCCATGTCGGCTTCGGCCGCCGTGGTGCAGAGCGGCTTCTCGCAGAAGACGTGCTTGCCCGCCTGCGCCGCCGCGACGATCTGCTTCGCATGGAATTTGTGCGGCGAGCAGAGGATGACGGCGTCGACGTCCTTGCTCTCGAGCGCATCCTCGAAGCGCGCGGAGGTTTCGAGCCCCTTGACGGCGGCGGCCGTGCGGCCCGCCTCTTCGGGGTCGATGCCCAGCACCGGCCGGATCAGATCGCTCGAAGCGAGATCCCGCGCGATGGTCCTGCCCCACCAACCCAGGCCGATGATGGCCGCCTTGATCATGTGTCGTCCTCCGCAGCTTTTCTTGTGCTTCGCCTTCTCGCTTCGCGGGAGAAGGGCTTCGTCCGGTTCAGCGCTTGCCGTCGCCGCGCCGCGCCCAGTAGACGGGCAGATTGATCGGATCCTTCGCCTCGAGCCCGGCCGTGATCGCCTCGTCGTAGCAGGCGAGGGCGGCCGCGGTGACGGGCAGTTCCGCGCCCAGCGTGCCGGCGAAGGCGAGCATGGTCGCGAGATCCTTGCGGGCCGCGGCGACCTCGAAGGCGGGCGCCCCCGTCGCTTGGCCGCCGAGCAGCTTCGCGATGTCGGGCCCGCGCATCTTGATGGCGTTCGACGCGCCCGTCGTGTCCGCGAGAATGTCGAGGAGACGTTCGGGCGGCAGGCCGAGCGGCGCGGTCAGCGCCAGCGCTTCTCCCAGCGCCTGCCAATAGACGAGCAGCGGCAGATTGACGGCGAGCTTGAGCTTCGCGCCCGCTCCGACCGGGCCGACATGTTCGAGCCGGCGGCAGAGTTGGTCGAGGATCGGCTTGGCGCGCGCCATGTCCGCATCCGAACCGCCCGCCAGACCGAGAAGCTGGCCGTTCTTGGCCGGACCCACGGTGCCGCCCACCGGGCATTCGACGAAGCTCGCGCCCGCCGCCGCGACGGCCCGGCCGATGTCCTCGGCGGTCGCGGGCAGGATCGTGCTCATGTCGATGAAGAGCTTCCCCTTCACGTCGCCGGAGAGCACGCCCTGCGGGCCCTTGTAGACGGCGTCGAGCGCCGCCGCGTTGAGCAGCATGGTGATGATCGCCTCGCAGGAGGAGGCGAGGGCGCCCGGCGTCTCCGCCCGCTTCGCGCCGGCTTCGACGAGCGGGGTGGTCTTGGCCGCATCGCGGTTCCACACCACGACCTCGTGGCCGACCGCGAGGAGGCGCTGGGCCATGGCCGCACCCATGCGACCCGTTCCGCAGATCCCGATCTTCATGGCTTCATCCTTCAGGCTGCTTCGATCGCCGCGGCGATCCGCTCATAGGTCAGTGGCATGTGACGTACGCGCACGCCGAGCGCATGCGCGACCGCATTGGCGATCGCCGCGGCGACGGGGCCCGCCGCACATTCGCCCGCGCCGAGCGAGGGCGCCGCCGGATCTTCCACGATCACCGTTTCGATCAGGGGCGTTTCGGAGAAGGTCAGAAGCGGATAATCGGCCCAGGAGCGCACGCCGAACCCGTCCTCGGTCCAGCCCGCCTCTTCCTTCAGCGTCCAGCTCGCCGCCTGCACGACGCCGCCTTCCACCTGATTGAGCACGCCGTCGCGATGCACGATCGCGCCCGCGTCGACCGCGCCCTGCACCTTCAGCAGGCGGACCTTCTCGTCCACCGCCACCGTGGCGACGCAGGCGTAATAGGCGCCCGAATTCTTGTAGCGGGCGAAGCCGACGCCCCGCCCGATCCCTTCGCCCCCGGCATCCTTCGGATCCCAGCCCGCGGCCTCGGCCGCGGCGCGGACCACCGCGATCGCGCGCGGATCCTCGAGATGACGGATGCGGAATTCGATCGGGTCGATGCCCGCCTGCGCGGCCAGTTCGTCGAGG